>CAZUTB010000410.1:0-2382 GCA_964622905.1 uncultured Oscillospiraceae bacterium
ACCTCGCGAACGAGCTTGATGACCTTGATCTTCTCAGCTCCGCCATCCTTGAGGATGACGTCAAACTCGGTCTTTTCCTCTTCCTGAGCGGCAGCGGGAGCAGCGCCGGCAACGGCGACAGCGGTGGCAGCGGCGGATACGCCGAATTCTTCTTCAAGAGCCTTTACCATGTCGGCAAGCTCAAGGACAGTCATGCCCTTAATGGCAGTTATGAGTTCTTCCTTAGTCATGAGAGTTTCCTCCTTAAATTCAATTTGTCTGCGCCGGCATTATGCGGCGCGCTTTGTCTGCGAAGAATTACTCTTCGCCTGCCTGCTTCTTGCGGATAGCCTCGAGGACTCGCGCGAAGCTTGCGACGGTAGCGTTCATGCTGCCCAGGATTCTGGCGATAAGGACTTCCCTGCTCGGCAGAGTAGCCAGTACATCCAGCTCCTTAACAGACATTGCCTTGCCGTCCATCAGACCGATTTTAACGGTCAGCTTCTCGGTCTTGGTCTTGTCAACAAATTCCTTTATGACCTTAGCGGGGGCGACGGCGTCGCTCATTCCGAACGCGAAAGCGCTCGGTCCGTTCAGCTGCTCATCGAGGTCGGTTACGCCAATCTCGTTAAGAGCGCGCTTTGCCAGGGTGTTCTTGAGAACGGCGAATTCTACGCCGTTTTCACGGAACTTGTTGCGCAGAGCGGTGGTGTCCGCAACGTTCAGACCGCAGGAGTTTACGACTACTACGGACTTGGCGGCTTTGAACTTCTCTACCAGTTCTGCAACCTGCTGCTTTTTAAGCTCAAGATTATTGCTCAATTGTGTTACACCTCCCAGCGGCTTACTTTAAAAGAAAACCCTTGCGCATTGCGGCGCAAGGGAGAAAATCAATCATCCCTGCACCTCGGCGGGCGAAGCATAGCTTCCTTAAGCGCTGAAAGCGCACTCGCTGTCTGTGGCACAACGGCTTCTTCCGAAACCTTTGCTACTATACCACGAAAGATAAAAAAAATCAAGCACAAAAAATGAATTGTGTTTTGCGCTTTTTGGAATGCTTCCTTTGCGTATGCTGCCAACCGGCTAAACAGCATTTGACTTTGGTTTTACAGTTATCAATTAACAGTATTTTTTCTTTTCGGCGGCGCAACAATAACGACAAACTTGAGCGGGAGGTGAAGAGAAATGGCGAGTAACTCCGGAAGCAGCATGACAAAGGTTCCCGAAGCGAAGCAGGCGCTTGACCAGATGAAGTTTGAAATAGCGCGCGAGCTGGGCGTGAACCTGAAAGAGGGCTACAACGGTGACCTCAGCGCCCGCGAAAACGGCACGGTGGGCGGCTATATGGTCCGCAGGCTCATCGAGCAGGCGCAGCGCTCTATGGCGGGCAAGTAATCCTTTGCCGCGCCTGAATCGGGGATGCCGGCATCCCTTAATATGAAAGGAAGTATGCTATATGTATCAGCAGAAAAATTCGGGCTCTCAGTCGTCCTCTTCCTCCAACATGGTTCCCGAGGCTCGCGGCGCTCTGGACAACATGAAGTATGAAATCGCCAATGAGCTGGGAATCAACCTCAAGCAGGGCTATAACGGCGACCTGCCCTCCCGTCAGGCGGGCTACATCGGCGGCTACATGGTCAAGCGCCTTATCGAGCAGGCTGAGCGCCAGATGGCAGGCAAGTAATTTTTGCCGCTGATGGCATGCCTCAAGCAGAATAGGCTATAAGCCCATAAAAAACCCGCCGTTCACGCTTGTGAACGGCGGGCGACTTTATGTTCCAAAATCGGTAAGCACGTTATCCTGCGGCGCTTTATTCTCCGAACGCTGCACTGTAATATTTAGTGAGCTTGTCCGCGAGGAAATCGTCAAGCCCCTCGTGAGCATTAGGCGCGAAGAAATCCAAGAGTCCCATTCGCTTGCAGAAATCCGAATACGGCTCCTCCGGAGAAGCATAGGTGTTTATCAAACGCACATAGGTTTCCGCTCCGGTTCCGTATTTTTCCTCATCATACCACAGCTTCAGCGCGTTGCAGGCAGCTAAGCAGTATGCAAGGGAATAGAGCGGCGTTTCGCAAACCATGTGATCCTTGCACCACTCGCAGCCGACCAGCATTTGATACTGTGGTGAATACCCGCCGGTATGCCCGAGCGCCAGCATATACTCCAGATGCTTTTCGCCTATCGTTTCGGGCTTGTAGTTCTCGGGGTGAACGAAAATATCCGAAAACAGCGCGTATTTCACCGCTCCTTCATAGATGGTGCTCATTTCCATGGAAATATACTGCATCATATAAAGCGCCGCCCAATCCGCGCCGACGGTTTCTGTAAACCTCGTTTCCGCAAAGTCCGAGCAGAGCAGCACGCCTCCCTTGGAGTGCGTTTCAATTATGGCATAGTTCTCG
>CAZUTB010000411.1:0-2363 GCA_964622905.1 uncultured Oscillospiraceae bacterium
TCACTCCGCACATCGCCTTTGCGACAAAGGAGTCGATGCTGCGCCGCGCGGAGATTGTGTTTGACAACCTTGAGAAATGGATTGCTGAAACGGAGAATGCGTAAGAACGGGGAACACATAAGGTAATTATAGGTATATAAGAATAATAGACATAGCAAACGCCATCGGCAAAGCCGATGGCGTTTGCTTGCGGCGTATAAATCCGAATATATGCAGTATTCCCTTTTACTTCTCGTTTACCCTTCCGAAATACCAGTTGTCATAGGGGACAAACTCGCCATTCTGTGTTTCACGGAAGCCCATGCTTTCAAGCACGTTCCTGCGGGCAGCGCCGACGGGCGCGGCTTTTGTGAGAATGGCGCTGAGGTTCATCGCAAACGCGAGCCTGTTCGTAATGATTTCCATTATCTCGGCAATGTCGCGCTCATTTTCATAGCGGGAGGCAAGGTCAAGGCGGAGTATTCCCGTATGCTCAACTCCGTTCTTCTCTCCCGCGTCAAACAGCTCTATTGTCCCTATCGCTTTGCCCGTGGCGTTGTCTACTATGGAGTAACGGATATAGACGCGATTTGCATACTCGGAAAGCCAAACGCCGATATACCACTCTATCTCCTCGGCAGTCGCCATATAGAAGCCGCGCGAGCAGTTATCCGCGTTGAAAAGCGGAACAGCCTTTTCATCCGAATAGCAGGAAAGCAAATCCTTCGCATCCGATTTACTGACGAGGCGCAGGGTGAAGCGCTCGCCGCGCAGAGGCTCATGCGGCGAATATACATCGAAATAGCGCGAATCCTCGCGGGCTGCTTCGGCAAGCGCGCGAAGCTCATCGGTAATGCGCTTCCATTCGTCCATCGCTTCCGGAACAGTATCCGGCGCGGAAGCGAGCGATATAACCCTCAGCAGGCGGCTGTAAAAGCCTTCGGGCTTCTGCTTAAAGCCCGCAATGAATTTCTCCGTGCGCTTTCTGCTGGGGAAATAGGTGCGGTTCAGGGCATAAAGCGTGAGCAGCGCGTGGTCCATCGACGCTTCCAGCGCCTGATGCAGATAGACGGGGTCGCGCCTCTGCTTTGCGCGGGTGAAATCCTCATCCTGCCACATTTCATACATATGCGCGCCCAGCATTCTCTTGCGAAGCGCCTCGGGATAGGTGTACCATCTGCCCTTCAGCGCCGCCGCATAGCCATCCCCGCAGAGCGGCATCATCTGAGTAAAGGTCATCAGCCTGCCGACGGGATAGAAGCCGCCCTCGTTATAAAGGTGCTTGCCCTCCGCGATTTCCCTTGCGTATTCGTCGGTTTCGCTTTTGAGAAAATACATCGGCATTACGTCAACGCCGTCAATCGCAAGAATATCGCCCGTTCCCCAAACGCAGTTCTCGCAAACCTGCATCTGCGCTATGCTTACACCCAGCTTCGCCGCGCTTCTGTAAACCGCCTCGCGCGTTTCCTTCGGCGGAATCCTATCGGTGAAAACAAAAATGTCCACATCGCTTTCACCCGCGCGCGGCTCTTCCTTTGCGCTGTCGGTTCTGGCGGCGCTCATGCTTTCATCCATCGCGCAGATTAGCCGCGCAAGCTCAAGAACCTTTTCATTAACGGTCATTATTATCACTCCAAAATGTCAAATAGAAAGGCGCAGGGCTCTTTGCCCTCGGTGTCAAGGGGCGAGCTGAGAACCTTGTAGAGCCTGAGCTTTACCCCCAGCATTTTCTGATAATGGAAGCGGAAATGCCCCGCGCAGCACATACAATACGAGCGTGAAACCTTTCCGTCATATTCCGTATTATTGAAATTCGGGCAGGCGCAATGGAAGCGGTCGCCGTAATAGAACTGAACCGCAAGAATCTCAAGCCGCCCATTCTCGTCAATCCTCGGCTTGCCCATATTTGGAACATCGGGAATGAGCCTGCACCTTTCCTCTATGGAAAGCCCAGCGTTCTCCTTAGCAAATTCCTTGCTCGCCTTCAGCCGCGCTCCGCTTTTGCAGCAGCCGTTCTCGTCCATTATATCCCTGAACGCCGCAGGGTCGGCGCATTCATCCAAAATCCTTACAGCCCGCGCGAAATACTCGCCGCGCTTCGCCTTCGGCACCTTGCTGTTCAGCTCGGGAAAGCCGTCGTTTATCCTGTCGATTACAGCCTTATCTATCCCGCATTTTTCCATTGAAGGGGTAAATCTTTCCATGCAGGGCATATTTGCATCCTCCCTATGTGAACATTTGTTCTTGTTAAGGAGAGTATAGCACAGCGGGAAATGAATAGCAAGAAGAAGATGCAGAGATTATAGACAGTATAAATTGCAACTTTAAATGCCGCCCCGAGGAGCGGTATCTATACCGCTTCCTTGCAGCTTTTACGACCGTGA
>CAZUTB010000412.1:0-2356 GCA_964622905.1 uncultured Oscillospiraceae bacterium
CAGAATCATCGGGTGTAACTTTGCTTGTATACAGTATACAAAATACTGTATACAGCATGAGAATTTTGATGCCCTATGGAAGTTGTGACGAATCAGAATCATCGGGTGTAACTTTGCTTGTATACTGTATACAAAATACTGTATACAGCATAAGGATTTGAATGCCCGAGGGAAGTTGTGACGAATCCGAATCATCGTGAGTGATTTTGCTTGTATACTGTATACAAAATACAGTATACAACATGAGGATTTGAATGTCTTATGGAAGTCTTGATAAATCCAAATCATCGGGTGCAGGTTTGCTTGTATACAGTATACGGTATACAGAATACTGTATACTGCGTTATATAAGTGCAGTAAGCCGCCCGTCGGAAACCGTGAGCCGCCTTTTTGCCTCTGCCGCCGCCTGCGCGTCATGCGTTATCAGCAGGATTGTGCAGCCGCCTTCGTTCAGCTTGCGGAACAGCGACATTATTTCCCTCGCCGCGCGCGGGTCAAGGTTGCCCGTCGGCTCGTCCGCAAGCAATATGGGAGGGCGGCGAACGATTGCGCGCGCAATCGCCGTCCTTTGCTGCTGCCCGCCGCTCATTTCGCTCGGGCGATGGCTGAGCCGCTCCGATAGCCCGACCTCGCAAAGAGCCGCTTCTGCCAGCTCGCGCCTGCGCCTTGGCGCTTCGCCGGAGAGCGTCAGCGCAAGCTCAACGTTTTCAAGGGCTGTAAGCCCGTCCAGCAGATGAAACTGCTGGAAAACGAACCCCAGAGCGCGCTTGCGCATACTGCTCAGTCCGGCGGCGGTCAGCGCCGAAACGTCCGTCCCCATCAGGCGGTAAATGCCGCTCGTCGGTCTGTCTAAGCACCCGATTATGTTGATGAGCGTTGATTTTCCGCTCCCGCTCTCGCCCGTTATGGAAACGTATTCGCCGCTCCCAATGCGGAGATTTACGCCGCTTATCGCCGCTCTTTCCGGCGTCTGCCGCCGCTTTTTATAGGTTTTTGATACATTTTCAAGCTCTATCAAAACTCTGCCGCCCCTCCCTGCGCGCCTTTTACTTGAAATAGGTTTACCGATATGATATCATTTTAATACGCTTCGCTGACGCTACGCGTTCGGCGCAAGTGCGCGGAGCTTACTTGCGCCGGTTTTCAGCTTTTACTGTTCGGCTACGCCTCACGGTCAGAAAATGCTGCAAGGAAGCGTCTTTCAGACGCTCCTCGGGGCGGCAGAGCCATCCCTGCGGAATTTAATGAAGGGGATCCCCCTTCATGCTTCCTCCTGAAAAATGGTGTGAGTGTTTTCTGTGGATTATGCTTGCGATTGCTCCATCTTTACTGCATCGGGAAATGGGTTTTTATTGATTAATGCGGCGGGCGGTATTAGCCGCCATTCCCGCATGGAGGGATTTTTATGAAGCTTTCATTTTCAACTCTCGGCTGCCCGCGCTGGACATGGCGCGAAATCGTATCCACCGCGCACGACCTCGGCTATGACGGAATCGAAGTTCGCGGCGTCGGCAAGGACATTTCTGTGCCGTCCGTTCCCGAATTCTCGGAGGCGAATTGGGCGAAAACCGCTGCGTCCCTTGATAAGCTTGGGCTTTCGATACCCTGCCTCAGCTCCGATTTGTGCATTCACGTCCGCGAAAGCGCCGAGCATACGCACCGCGAGGTTGCCGCGTATTGCGCGCTGGCTAAGCGCATGAACGTAAAATATATCCGTATTATGGGAACTGCCGCCGTCCCGCAGCCGATGGGAAGCGTTGACGAGGGCTTTGTCCGCGACGAGGCGAAGCTGCTTGCGCAGACCGCCGCTGAGTACGGCGTCACCCTGCTTATCGAAACCAACGGAGTCTGGGCGAGCAGCGAGCGGCTTGCGCGCCTTATCGACGATGTCGGAAGCGAAAACGTTCAGGCGCTCTGGGATGTTCACCATCCCTTCCGTTTCATGGGTGAAAAGCCGCAGGATACAATTAACAATCTCGGTAAGCACATTCGCCACGTTCACATGAAGGATTCCGTCTGGGACGGCGATAAGATTCATTACGCAATGATGGGCTACGGCGATATTCCCCTGCTTGACATCGTCGGGCTTTTGAAGGACTCCGGCTATGACGGCTACTACTCGCTTGAGTGGGTCAAGCGCTGGGACGATACCCTCGAGGAGCCGGGCATAGTTTTTGCACATTACGCGAGCTATATGCGGTCGCTGTGACGCTGCGCTCCGCTGCGCTTCGCTTCGCTGCGCTTTCGGAGCAAATGCGCTTTGCTTATTTGCTCCGTTTTCCAGCTTTTACTGTTCGGCTGCGCCTCACGGTCGTAAAAGCTGCAAGGAAACGACCTTCGGTCGCTCCTCGGGGCG
>CAZUTB010000413.1:0-2336 GCA_964622905.1 uncultured Oscillospiraceae bacterium
GTTTCGGAAAGGTATGTAAAGCGCCTTGGCGAGGGAACTTTTCTGCTTGCGGGCGCGAAGGAATTCGCAGAGCGGGTTTCACAGGCTATTCCGATAGCTATTGTAACCAACGGAATCTCCGAGGTGCAGCGCTCCCGCCTTTCGCATTCCGAAATCGCTCCCTATATCAGCGAAATCGTGGTTTCCGGTGATGTCGGAGCGGCAAAGCCCGACCCCGAAATCCTGAGAATTGCGCTTGAGCGCCTGAACATCAAAAAAGAGGACGCGGTAATGCTTGGGGACAGCCTTCGGAGCGATATTGCCGCAGCAAATAATATCGGGATGGACAGCATATGGCTTTCTCCCTCGGGCGAAACGGCAAAGGGAGATATTCTCCCCACATATACTGTAAAATCGCTTGCGGAAGCGCTGCCCATTCTCGGAATCGGGGCGTAAATATGAAAAGAATACTTGCCGCGCTTGCCGCGTTTCTCCTACTTATTCCCTCCTTCGCTGCAGCCGAAGGAGATTTAGGCGCGCTTTTTGAGCAGGGGAGCGATGTAATGTCGCCCGCGCTCGCCCGCTTTGCCCTTGGCGTTTCGAGCAGGCATACTGCGGAGCTTACCGAAAAGGCGTTTGAGGAAAACGGGCTTTCCGTGCTGCTCCAAAGGTATTATGACAAGCCGCTTGACGAGGTCAGCCATACCGCCGCGTTTACCATAGGGAAAGCCGAGGCGGAGGTTGGCGGTGTCAAGCGCGAGATATGCATTATCGCGGTTCGCGGAACAAACGGCGCGGAATGGTACTCAAACTTTGATTTCGCGCCGTCCGAGAGCAATGAAACGCTCTTTGCGGAAAATTTCCTTTTCGCCGCGCAGGATATTTATCTTGCGGCTGCTCCCGAAATTGCAAAAATGGATAATCCCATCATTCTCGTGTGCGGGCACAGCAGGGGCGCGGCTTGCGCCAATCTCCTCGGCGTGCTGCTTTCGTCCGCTTACCCTGCTGAGAACGTTTTTGCGTATACCTTCGCAACTCCCGCAACCGTGCGCGGCGATTTTGACTGGGATGCATATAAAAACATATTCAATTTCCTGAACCCCTGCGACCTTGTTCCGCTCCTTCCGCTTTCGCAGTGGGGCTATAAGCGCGCTGGAACTGACTATGTGCTTGCCGGAGACGCGGAGGCGGCAAAGCGCCTTGAGGACAGCGTTTCCTCGCTCTATACTCTCGCGCCGACCATCAATGAGTATTACACCTCGCGCCACAGCCTTACGGAGGCGGGGCTTTCCGACGACGGGCTTACCGCGTATGAAATGATGCTGCTTGTTTCCGATGTGCTTTCAAAGGTGGAGTTTGAGGATAACGAGAGCGTTTCCGATTTTTCGCTGTTTACGGGAAGCGACTCAATGTCCGTTACAGGCAGCGCGTCGGAGACCTCGGATTTTCATACCTTGCTTACCCTGCTTGAAAGCCTTACGGAAAACGGCGGCGAGATAGGAAAGAGAGTTACAAATGCGCATATGCCGGAGACATATATGGAGCTGCTTTCGGCGCTTTGACAGCATTGCGGAAAAGGGGAGAGATACTAATGGCATATATCGAGTTTAACAACGTAAGCAAGAAATACACAATGGGGCAGACAACAATAGACGCGCTTTCGGGAATCACCTTTTCGGTTGAAAAGGGCGAATTCTGCGTTATCGTAGGTCCGAGCGGCGCGGGCAAAACCACGCTGCTCAATATTTTGGGCGGAATGGATATGCCCAGCGGCGGCTCAATAAAGCTTGACGGGCGCGAGATAAGCAAGCTTTCCGTTCGCCAGCTTACCGAGTATCGCAGAACGGATGTCGGCTTCGTTTTCCAGTTTTATAACCTTGTGCAGAACCTTACCGCGCGGGAGAACGTGGAGCTTGCCGCCGAGATATGCAAGGGCAGCCTTGACGCGGATGAAATGCTCAGGAGCGTTGGGCTTGGCGAGCGCGAGGGCAATTTTCCCGCTCAGCTTTCGGGCGGCGAGCAGCAGCGCGTTTCCATCGCGAGGGCTTTGGCGAAGAACCCGAAGATTATCCTCTGCGACGAGCCGACTGGCGCGCTTGACTATAACACAGGCAAAACTATCCTCAAGCTTTTGCAGGACACCTGCCGCAACACGGGCAAAACGGTGCTTGTAATAACCCATAACAGCGCCCTTACCGCAATGGCGGACAGGGTTGTATACGTTAAAAACGGCACGGTTACAAAAGTGGAAACCAACAGCGAGCCTATGCCGGTCGAAAGGATAGAGTGGTAAGGTGAAGAAGACCAGAAGAAAGAGCGTTCTGCGCGGAATACGCGGGAGCATCAACCGCTTTCTG
>CAZUTB010000414.1:0-2333 GCA_964622905.1 uncultured Oscillospiraceae bacterium
CGTTCGGGGCATTAGCGCAGTTGGTAGCGCACAACACTGGCAGTGTTGGGGTCAGGAGTTCGAGTCTCCTATGCTCCACCAAACGGTACAAATCCGAACTCGGAAACGGGTTCGGATTTTGTGTATTTCGCTCCGCAAATTATGCACATCCGAGCCATTCAAACGGTTCGGATGTGTTTTTTTCGATATTGCGCGCTTCGCTCAGCCATAATGAATGACGGTATTTAACACGAACATTTTCAAAATGCGCGTATAAAATACCGTCATTTCAGCTGCTGCACAAAGGCATTGGCGTGTCGTTCATTCTCGTTTTTCGACATATTGCATATGCCGGCAGCCCGCGCGCTCGCTTAATCTAGATTATTTATTGACGTGCGCGCTGATGTCCCATAGTCCGCCGGACTCCTCATAGCTAAGAAGCTCCACTGTGTCCTGCTCGCCGACGGTAATTACGACAAACGTGTGTGTTGCATCGGGATAGTCCGTGTTATTATCCACCCATGTTCCGCTATTGGCATAGTAAGTGCCATTGCCGGCATCCTTCAAAGCAGGTACATGGGTGTGGCCAAACACAACGATATCTATATTTTCATCAGGATTGTCAAGATACTGCGTTTTAGCTTGACTAAAATAGTAATCCCAATCAACCGTTCCGGACACCGCTTCGATAAAGCTATTGACAACCCTAACCCGATTGTTCTCCTGACGTTCAGCCCATGTGCGCTGTATGTTTTTGAACAGTACAGGCGCGGAAATTAAGCCGTCGGGCTGCTGTCATGGGTAGAAATCAAGATAGGTATAGGCATACAAAGGCGAAAATCGCAGCGGATGCCCTGCCCTGCGGCAAGCTCAGCATAGTAGGACACGGCGGCGTTCACCGCCACGTTCTGACAGTAGCTGCGTGGCTTTTGCGGAATTGCTTCGCTCTGCCTGCGGATTAGCTCCACGGCATTATCCGTTTTACCCTGCTGCAAAAGCGAGAGCAGAGCGTTGTTGAAATGGCGGCGGTCATGCTGCACAATGCTCATCTGCCGCACCGCCTCGTCCATCAACGAAAGGCGCTGACGGGTCAGCTCCCTATCGGACTGTATCCTCTGGTTTTCTGCCCGAAGCGCCGCTTGTTTCAGCGTTTTTCGCAGTGATACAAACATTGACAGAAACATCAATACCGTCACCAGTATAAGCAGCATAAGCGGAACAAAGCTGTTCGCCAGCGTTTCCTCCACATCATTGCCTGAAACGAAATAATAGGCGAAGTTGGCAAAAAGAGCGGCAGATGCTAAGAGGTAAACGCTCCAATGCTCCGCCGCTTGGCGGTACAGCGGACGCAGCCGTTTTCTGAACAGCAGAATTACGGCAGTGAACAGAATCGCTCTTATTACGGTGTTGGCATAGGCAGGATACGGAAAACAGTCGCATAGAAAATAGCTGATTACAATACTCACAGCGTAAACATCCATCACCGTAAAGCAGTTGAAGAACCATTGCAGCAGAGTTTCCCGAAACAAAAATTTCGCTGCCGCGCCTACGAGAATAAAAAAGGCGATGTCCAGCACTGCAAGCGTAGTATAGTCGCCGCGCAGGTAGAAAAAGATGTTGAGCGCCAAATCGGCTGCTACGATGATGAGCAGCGCTATAACCAGCGCTCGCCTGCTGTGCTTCGGCTGCGCAAGTGTGAATAAGAGAACGACCAGCATAACGTTTGTGACGAGAGAACGGATTACATCAAAAAGCTGCATCGTCACACCTCCCAAGCCGATAGCTCATATAGGCGTTCCGAACCACGGTAAATTGCTTGCCGGATATCGGCACAAATGCGCCGCCCTTGAGAGTGAAGCCCGCCTTACTCAGCCTCTCTACAAGGTTCATGTTGACTGCGTATGCTGCATGGGGCTGTATGAACCGCTTCTCTCGAAGCAATCGGGCAATATGCTCAGTAAAGCTGCCTGAAATAGTGGTCGTTACGACTGTTTCAGCGTTTGTGAGCGTGTAGATTGCCGCATGGCGCTTATACTCACATAAAGCAATAATATCGGTTGAAATAGTGCGAAGACCATTCTTCGTTTTGACAGTAACCGTGGTTTCTTCGGAATGATTTGCACGTCGGTGCTGATTCGGCGTATCTCAAGCCCTAATTCTAAGCCGCTGACCATCGGCATAACCATATCCAGCAGAAAAATGTGAAAGCTCTCTTTTTCACAGACAGTCAATAATGCGTCCGGATGTGAAAACTCGCGCAGCTCGGCGTTCAAGCCGCGCGTGCTTGAATACTAATTTGAAATGGCAGAAAAACTCCGCAGTTCGGTGTCAATATCATCTCATAAGGCAATACG
>CAZUTB010000415.1:0-2330 GCA_964622905.1 uncultured Oscillospiraceae bacterium
CGCTCCTCGGGGCGGCAAAGCCACCCAAAGCGGATTTCAAATGAAGGAGCTAGCCCCTTCATTGCATCCCCAAAGCAACAAACAGGTTTTTGACAAGCTCAAGCGACTCTGCATATTTCGGAACCGCTTTTCGTGAATAGAGTTGTCACTGTTATAAAGACAGCCCGAAAACATACTCTCTGACACTTGACGAAGCGGCGTTCATTTTGTACAATAAGTCAGTTAGAGCGGTATCATTTTTGCAGGATTCCGCCGGACACGGAATAATCCACGCTCCGCTTTTGCGGCGCTGGGCTGAAAGGCAGAAGGTCAATGAATACGAAATTCATCTTTGTTACGGGCGGCGTCGTATCCTCCCTCGGCAAGGGCATAACGGCGGCTTCTCTCGGCAGGCTTCTCAAGAACAGGGGACTGCGCGTTTCTATTCAGAAGTTTGACCCGTATATCAATGTTGACCCGGGCACTATGAGCCCCTATCAGCACGGCGAGGTATTCGTAACGGATGACGGAGCGGAAACCGACCTCGACCTTGGGCACTACGAGCGCTTTATTGACGAGAGCCTTACTCAGGCGGCGAACGTCACCAGCGGCAGAGTGTATAAAACGGTTATCGACCGCGAGCGCAAGGGCGAGTATCTCGGCGCTACTATTCAGGTAATCCCGCATATCACCAATGAGATTAAGAAGAACATTTTGGCGGTTTCCCGCCTTGCCAACGCTCCGGACGTTGTTATAACGGAGATAGGCGGAACAGTCGGCGATATCGAGAGCCAGCCGTTCCTTGAGGCAATACGCCAAATGCGCACCGAGGTTGGCAAGGAGAACAGCCTTTACATCCATGTAACGCTGCTGCCCTACCTTAAGCGCGCGGACGAGCTGAAAACGAAGCCGACTCAGCACAGCGTTCACGAGCTTGCGGGAATCGGAATTCAGCCCGATATTCTTGTATGCCGCAGCGAAATGCCCATCCCCGCCGAAATGCGCGAGAAGATAGGGCTTTACTGCAACCTTCCCGCCGAAAATGTGTTCCAGAATCTGAACGCGCCCGGCGGAATATATCAGGTGCCGCTGCTCCTCCATGAGGAAGGGCTTGATGACAGGGTGTGCCAGCTGCTTGGAATCAACGCGGGCGAGTGCGACCTTGCCGAGTGGAGCGCAATGGTAAAGCGCCAGATGAACCCCGAAAACGAGGTTACCATAGGGCTTGTAGGCAAGTATGTTTCGCTTCCGGACGCGTATCTTTCCGTTGTAGAGGCGCTTACGCACGGCGGAATATTCCATCGCTCCAAGGTAAATGTAAAATGGATTGCCTCCGAGGATATTACCGACGAAAACGCTGAGAGCTATCTTTCGTATGTTGACGGAATCATTGTTCCCGGCGGCTTCGGAAGCCGTGGAATCGAGGGCAAGGTAACCGCGGTTCGCTATGCCCGCGAGCATAATTTGCCATTCCTTGGGCTTTGCCTCGGAATGCATATGGCTACGATAGAGTTCGCGAGGAACGTTGCCGAGCTTCGCGGAGCGCATTCCAGCGAGATGGACCCCAATACCCCTTATTCCGTTATAGACCTTATGCCCGACCAGAAGAACGTTGACGATATGGGCGGAACAATGCGACTGGGCAAATACCGCTGCACGCTTATGCCCGGAACAAAGGCGCGCGCGGCTTACGGCGTAAACGAGATTGAGGAGCGCCACCGTCATCGCTATGAATTCAATAATGAATACCGTGAACGCCTTACCGCAGCGGGGCTTGTTGTTGCGGGCGTAAATCCCGAGCGCGACCTCGTTGAGATAATTGAGCTTCCGAACCATCCTTGGTTTGTCGCGGTTCAGTTCCATCCTGAATTGAAATCCCGCCCGAACCGCCCGCATCCGCTTTTCAGGGATTTCATCGGCGCTTCGCTCAAGCATAAGGAAGAAAACGCGCAGTAATCTCGTTTATAGCATGCATGTTGGCAGTATGCAAACAATACAAAACCTTATTATTACAGACAGGCACAGCTTCGTGCCTGTTTTTCTATAATTACCGCCGCGTCCTGATAACCATACCCCGATACCCCCGCTCTAAACCCCCGACAGTTTCTCTGGGGAAGTAAAGAAGGGGCAATGCTACCGCACTCCTCGTGTATTTATCGCACATATTTTCAGGAGAAAGTATGAAGGAGGGCATTGCAGCCAACTCTTGATTTTACGCGAAACAAGGCGGGAAAACACAGTTTTCCCGTTGCGTGTGACGGAGCTACGGATAGCCTTGACACTAACTTTGGGGGATGTAAAGAAGGGTCTCCCTTCTTTTGAAATCCGCAGGGGTGGCTCCGCCGCCCCGA
>CAZUTB010000416.1:0-2320 GCA_964622905.1 uncultured Oscillospiraceae bacterium
AACGCCCTTTTGAAGCGCCTGACGAGCGTCCTCGCCGTACTTAATCTGCTTAGCCATGAATATTCCTCCCTTTACTCTACAATAGCCAGAATGTCATTCTGACGTACGATGATAAGATCTTTGCCGTCAATCTTTACTTCGGTTCCGGCATACTTGCTGTAAATAACCTTCTGTCCGTTCTTTACCTGCATTGTGACTTCCTTGCCATCTACAATTCCGCCGGGGCCGACAGCGATTACTTCCGCCATCTGCGGCTTTTCCTTAGCTGAGCCGGGAAGAACAATTCCGCTCTTAGTGGTTTCTTCCGCTTCTACATTCTTGATGACAACACGGTCACCCAAAGGCTTAACAGTCATGTATAAAAACCTCCTTGCGATTCCTTGTTAGCACTCTTGACATTTGAGTGCTAATCTACGTTGCTAAGTTTATAGCATTTCAGGTGGAATGTAAAGCCCCAAAACGTGAATTTTATGTGAAGAATTTATTACGGTAACATTACGACTAATAAGTGTGAGCAAACGCATATTTCTGCGTAAAGAGCGCAACATAAATATCGGAGGCGAGCGAGATGGTTTATTTTCAATGCAAAGAGCGAGTATCACTGCCTGTAAGCGAAGCGCTGCATTTAAGCGACATTGGTATGCTTCTGAAGGATTCGAGAGAAAGCTTCCCCGATTCGGAAATTAAGTGCCCTAAGAGAACCGGAGTTTACAAGCTGACCGGCGGATACATCCTTTCGCAGCTTCCGCCGGAGAGCAGGGACAGGCTCACAATAGTCGGCAACGGGACGGTTTTCGTTCACAGAGAGAAGCCGCGCGCCGGAAAGGCGGTAATGGCGCTTAAATACGCGCTTGTCTGCCTTGTGCTTTTCTGCGGGAGCGCGCTTGCAATGGCTTGGTTTCACGCGGACGTTGATATGGCGTCGGCGCAGGCGAATATATACACCTATGTGTCAGGCTCAGCTCCCGAAAACGAGCTTTTCATAAGCCTGCCTTATGCATTAGGCGTCGGAGTCGGAGTAGCGCTGTTCTACGCGGTAACAAGCAAGCGCAGGACAAGCCCGCTTATTGTAAAAATGAACAGCTATCGAGCGGAGCAGGAGGAGGCTCAGGCGATAACCGTGGAAAGAAGCACAGTGAATCCAACATAACGCGCCTGCTGAAATACGTTATCGGAGAAGAATATGCTTTCCATCATTATCGGGCTTCTTTCGGGAATAACAATAGGTATAGGAATAGCTTCAATATTTATGACGCTCTCAATACCGATGAGGCTTTGCGAGGTATTCCATTTATCGGCAATAAGAACGGCGGCATGGGTGCTGTTCCTTGGAATCTTCGCTTCCGCGCTGACTACAATAGACAAGCTGCCAAAGCTTACGCTGGGAGTGTATACGGGAAGCGCGGCAATGCTCTTTGGCGGAATCTTCGTTGGCGTAATGGCAAGCGCGCTTTCGGAAATGCTGGATGTTGTTCCGCCGATACTTGCGCGAGCCGGAGTTATAAAGCATTCGCGGATAATCATTACGGTTCTTGCGCTGGGCAAGGCAATCGGCGCGTTCGTGGCATGCGTAACGATAGTTTAGGAGGTATATATGAAGCATAGAATTCCGTCATACTGCCTGCTTCCCGAGCGGCATTCGGGCAATAATGAAATCTGCCGCCCACTCTGCGATAAGGCGTTTGTCAGAAACGATTCGGGAAACAATGCGGAGAACGGGGGAGAAGCGGATGGGCATTGATAAGCAAAAGCGCAGGCAGCAGGCATATCAAAGGCTCGTTGAAAAGCACAGTCATTCCTCGAATTTTGTGCAGGGGCTTTTTCGCGCATTCTGGGTAGGCGGAGTAATATGCGTTATAGGGCAATGCTTTGCTGACCTAGCCCGAATCCTTTTTGAGTATAATGACGCGCAGGCGTCGGGTTTTGCGGGAATCTGCCTCATATTCATAACAGCGGTGTTAACGGGGCTTGGAATCTTTGACAAGCTGGGTCAATATGCGGGAGGCGGAACTATTGTTCCGATAACCGGCTTTGCCAACTCGGTTATATCTCCCGCGCTTGAGTTTAAGAAAGAAGGCTTTGTCCTTGGCACAGGCGCGAAGCTCTATGTTATCGCAGGGCCTGTCTTGACCTATGGAATCAGTACCGCTGCTGTGCTGGGGCTTCTATACTTTTTGTATGGGGTGATTTTTCCGTGAAAAGCTTAGGTGAAAGCGTTTACAAACTAACCTCGCCCGTTTATGTAAACGGGCATTACTCCGTTGTAGGGAAAATGGAGAGCGAAGGTCCGCTCGCAGAATGCTTCGATGAAAGAATAGAG
>CAZUTB010000417.1:0-2300 GCA_964622905.1 uncultured Oscillospiraceae bacterium
AGGCAGTCACGTACCGCCGAGTACGCTCCTGCCATGGCTGCGCTTGACGTCTAGCGATAGACGACTTTTGAGCAAACAGGGTTGTAGGAACAGCGCAGGTTTCTGTTACCGAAACCGTTGTTAGCTTGATTAATGGTATCTTTATGTGTTGAAAACACACCGCTTATGGGGTTATCAGCACACAAAAATACCATAATATACCATAGGGGCGAACTGCGTTCGCCCGCCGCAACCCATATACTCATGCGTGAATTTACGTTTTGAGATAACTCTAAACTGCGCTCGCTTGCTTTGTTCCATAACCTCGCAAACTGCAATAATGATATGAATATCACCCCGCTTTTTGGAAAGAATATTCCATAAAGCGGGGTGATTATTTATGGGCGAAAGGTTTGCGGTTTGCTGCTGCTGTGAGGCGAAGGGTAAGCGGCTTCGCGGTTTTGAAAAGCAACGCTTCGGCGGTGAAAAACAAATTCATGGCGTTGAAAATTATACTCGTAACTCCGATAAACGGATCTTCGGAGCTGATAATCGTATTTTCGGTGCTGAAAACCATATTTTTTACTCCGATAAGCGTATCTTCAACTTTGAAAACCACATTCGTAATTTCTATAATCGTTCCTTCTATCTTCCGAATCGCACTAGCGGCTTACATATAGATTTTGTGCGGGTGTGGCGCATCGTTTTTCCGGTTCTTGCCGCCGTGCTGCTTGCCGCCGCGCTTATTATGGCGGGCGCGCGGGCTATGCTGCCGCCGCCTGCCGAGGATGTAAAGGCGGCGAGCGCGGAGGCGGTGGTCGGGAGCGCCGTGTTCGGGCTGACTCCGCCGCGCAAATCACAGATAGTCATCGACCCGAAGCTGCTTTATTCCGAGGCGCTTTTCATGCTTGTGGACTCAGAGCATCCGCTTCCCGAGGGCTTCGCTCCGGAGGTTTACTCGGCGGCGAAATCCTTGGGCGGCGCAATTCAGCTTTTCAGCAATACAATCTCGCTGGAGCGCCGCGCACTGAGCGCGCTCACAAGGCTCTCGGCGCTCGTCAAGGACGATGGCTTTACCACAATGTGCCTTTACTCGGGCGAGCATACCCGCGCCGTTCAGGCGGGAATGAGAAGGCGGGCGGAGAGCGAGGCGGACGGCGGCTGCTCATCCCATCAGACGGGGCTTTCGCTCGACCTCTGCGCGTGGGAGCTGGGCAGCCTGCGCCCCGGGCTTTACATGAGCGACGCCGAGCGGGAAATTGTTATGCGCGCGGCGAGGCGCTCCGGCTTTATTGCGGAGAAGTGTACGGAGGGGGAGAGCCGCGTTCACCTGCGGTATGTCGGCGAGGAAATGGCGGCGCTTGTGTGGGAAAGTGGTTTTTCCTATGAAAAAACGCTGACCCGTCTGCATGAAACGGGTCAGGCGAGCATTTATGAAAATGGTTTGCTTTCGCTTACGGTTTACGCCGTTCCCGAGGGCGAGCTTGCGGAAAACGGCTACATTTTTCCTGCCCCGAAGGGTGTCAAGCGCGCCGTTTACGGAACGGATAATACCGGCTGGGTCATCGTCGTGTGCCGATACTGATCAGCGCTGCTGCTTTTCCGCGTCCTCAATCTGGGCGCGAAGCGCATCAAGATGGCTGCGCTCCTCGCGGGCAATCGCGAGGAATTTTTTTGCCGCGTCGGAGCTGTGGCAGGCTTCGGCAAAGGCGGTGTAGGTGGAAACAGCCTTCTCCTCGGCGGAGGCGGCGAAGCGCAAAAGCTCCTTGGGAGAGGAGAACGCGCCTGCGCCCGAAAACTGCATAAGCCCGCCCGGAAAGATTATCTGCGCAGCCTCTGCGGAAAGCAGAAGTGCGTTTTCGTCAAGCGGCTGCTCATCGTCACAGTCGGCAAACATACAGGAAAAGGTTTTCAAATGCTCTCTTTCCTGCCTTAAAAGCTCCGCTATTGTAGGCTTCAGGTTTTCGTCTGCGATGATTTCCTGCGCCCTGTCGTATAAAAGCACGGCTCTTTTTTCCATCTCGCAGGCGATGAACAGCGCTTCCTTTTGACGATTTACCAGCATCTGACTCAAGTCCTTTCGGAACGGCAAAATCTCTCAGCCGTCCTGTACGGGTTTGTAAGGGCATTCGCCCTCGGGTCTGTTAATGGCTTGCATGATTTATTCGGGATATAATGAATGAGCTAGCTCATTTATCTGAAATCCGTTTTCATCACGAAATCCACAAAGTTTCTTTTGGAATGTAAAGAAGGGATATTCCTTCTTTTGTAATCCGCAGTTGTCAGCTTTGCCGCCCCGAGGAGCGGGATTTATCCCGCTT
>CAZUTB010000418.1:0-2296 GCA_964622905.1 uncultured Oscillospiraceae bacterium
CGGGTGAAGAGGTTGTGGATACCGTCAACCATAGGGACGAGCTGTTCCATACCGTTAACCTGTGCGCGGTATGCGTGTTGGGGCTTGCGGAGCTGCTGCTGGTGGTTTCCCTGATTCTCGGCATCAGAAAGCGCCGCCGCGCCGCGTAACGCATACACATCACTTCCAATGCGAAAGGAACCTAAGCCATGAAACATGAGGACATCATCCGCCGAATGACGCTTGAGGAAAAATGCTCGCTGCTGAGCGGGGAAACGAATTTCGGCACAAAGACAATTCAGCGCCTGAACGTTCCTGCAATGCAGTTCAGCGACGGGCCAAGCGGTCTTCGCCGTCAGGAGGGCTCCTCTGATCAGCTCGGAATTCATGGCTCTGTAAAAGCGACCTGCTATCCCTGCGCCGCGGCAATGGCAAACTCATGGGATGAGAAAATGCTGGAGCGCCTTGGCACGCATATCGGCGCGGAGGCAAGGGCGCAGCGCGTGAACGTGCTTTTAGGTCCGGGGCTGAACCTTAAGCGCAGCCCCTTATGCGGCCGCAATTTTGAGTATTTTTCGGAAGACCCATACCTCTCGGGCAAGCTTGCCGCCGCATATATACGCGGAGTGCAGAGCGAAGGCGTAAGCGCCTGCCCCAAGCACTTTGCCGTCAACAGCCAGGAGCATCAGCGGATGCACGTTGACAGCGTGCTGGATGAAAGAACCCTGCGCGAAAATTATCTTACGGGCTTTGAAATCGCGGTCAGGGAGGGTAAGCCATGGAGCCTTATGTCCTCCTATAACCGCGTCGGCGGCGAATACGCAAGCGAGAGCAAAAAGCTTTTGCGGGATATTCTTGTTGACGAGTGGGGCTTTGAGGGGCTTGTGGTGACGGACTGGGGCGGAAGCAATGACCGAGTAAGCGGAGTGCTTGCGGGAAACCATGTCGAAATGCCTGCGTCCAAATCAATCAGCGATATTGAGGTTTTGAAGGCAGTAAAAGCGGGAAATGTCAGCGAGGCGCTGTTAGACAAGCTGATTGATGAGTATCTGGATGTGCTGTTTATCACAGAAATTCCGGAGGACGCGCCTAAGACCTTTGATGAAAACGCCCATCATGCGTTTGCGCGCGAGGCAGCCGAAGAAGCGATTGTGCTGCTAAAAAATGAGGGAGGCATTCTGCCTCTCGATAAACAAAAGCGCGTTGCGGTTATCGGCGAAATGGCTAAGGCTGTGCGCTATCAGGGCGCAGGCTCGTCGCGTGTCAACCCTACGGGGCTTGATATTCCCTTGGATATGCTCAGGGAAAGCGGCGCGAATATCATAGGCTACGCGCAGGGATACCGAAACGATGGAAAAGAGGACTCGGCGCTGCAAGCAGAGGCTCTTTCCCTTGCCGAAACGGCGGATGTCGTTATTGCCTACATGGGCTTGACCGACGCGTATGAAACCGAGGGCATGGACAGAGAAAATCTTCGCCTTCCGGAAAACCAGGTGAGCCTCATCAACGCGCTGGCAGGGGCTAAGCGCCCCATCGTTGCCGTGCTTTGCGGCGGTGCGCCGTTTGAAATGCCGTGGATTGATAAGGTTCAGGGATTGATTAACGGCTATCTCGGCGGACAGTCGGGCGCGGGAGCGATGGCTGACGCGCTGCTTGGAAAGGTGAATCCCTCGGGCAAGCTCGCTGAAACATGGACAGTTAACGGAGCTGACGTGCCCTGCACAGCGTATTACCCGGGCAGGGAAAACACAGCGGAGTATCGCGAGGGTATTTTCGTCGGTTACAGATACTATCAAAAGGCGCGGCAGGCGGTGCGCTTCCCCTTCGGATTCGGGCTAAGCTATACCGGCTTTTCCTATGAAAGCCTTGAGGCGAGCGAAGGCGGCGTTTCCTTTACAGTAACAAAGACGGGAAAGCACGCGGGCGCGGAGATAGCGCAGGTCTATATTGCAAAGAAAGCAAGCGCGGTCTTTCGTCCCGAGCAGGAGCTGAAGGGCTTTGCGCGCGTTTACTTGGAGGCGGGGGAAAGCCGCCGAGTGGCCGTTCCGTTTGATGACAAGGCTTTCCGATTCTATAACGTGCGTTCCGGAGCTTGGGAAGTTGAGAGCGGCGAGTACGAGGCGCGCGTCGGCGCAAGCTGCGAGGATATCCGCTTGAGCGGCACGCTTGCACTCTCCGGCAAGAGCGCCGAAGGGATTTACAGTAAGCAGCAGCTGCTCCACTATTTCAGCGGGCAGGTGAAGAATGTGCCTGATGAAGAATTTGCTGCGCTGCTCGGGCACGCGATTCCAAACACAAGCTGGGACAAGAGCGCTCC
>CAZUTB010000419.1:0-2290 GCA_964622905.1 uncultured Oscillospiraceae bacterium
CGTGTTTTGCTTGCCGAGGATCAGGAGCTTAACGCGGAGATTGCAACAGAGCTGCTGTCCTATGTGAATATGGCGGTTGACGTTGCCGAGAACGGGCAGAAGGCTCTTCAAATGTTCTCGGAATCGGAGGCAGGCAAGTATGTCGCGATTCTGATGGATATTCAAATGCCTGTAATGAACGGCTATGAGTCTGCCGAGCATATCAGGGCGCTTGAGCGCAGCGACGCAAAGACGATTCCCATCTTCGCAATGACCGCAAACGCCTTCACCGAGGATGTTTCCGCCGCCTTGTCAGCCGGAATGAACGGGCATATATCAAAGCCGATTGACACCGCGGTGCTTTACGGAACGCTTAAAAAGATTGTCGAACACAAGCTGTAATTATACTTGAGGTGTTTTTTATGCTTACTTCTAAAGGTAAACGCGCTGTCAAGGCTGTATCGCTCCTGCTTGCTCTCCTTCTTATCTTGGGCGCGCTTTGCGGCTGCTCCTCGGAAGGGTATAAGAAGAATGCCTCGCTGGATACCTCAAAGCCCGTAAAGCTTGTAATTGCGGGAATACAAAGGGATTATCCTGCAATGGAGCTTGTCGCGCAGGAGTTTTCAAAGGTATACCCCAATGCAAAGGTTGAGTATGAGTACCTTCAGGCGTTTGACGATACTCTCCCGAAGCGGCTCACGGCTGAAACCGAGAAAGTCGATATGTTCATATCCGAAAACATCCTTTCGGATTCAAAATACATTGATGACATTATTGACTACAACGATTACAAGAACAAGGTGAGCTTTGCCGAAACCTTTGCGGGGCTTACCGAGAACTATCAGCGGACAACTGCTGACGGAGTAACCCATCAGTATGTTGTTCCTATGGGCGGCGAAATGCGCGGTCTGTATGTGAATGTTACTATCCTCAAATCCTTGGGGATTGAGGTTCCGCAGAACCGCACAGAGCTGCTTGCGGCTTGCGAAAAGCTCAGGGATGCAGGGTATATAGCGATTCAGGATAACCCCGGGTCGTTCGGTCAGCGGCTTATGTTCCCCAATATTGTTCATGGCATTGTCAGCGGAGGAAGCGCGGCTAAGGAAACAGTAGAAAGCGCCTCCGATGATGCCGCGGAGCTTTTCCGCGACGCATTTGAGCTAATCTATACCCTTAATAAAGAAAACTACTATAACTATAAGAAGAGCGAAACGGAGCTTAATCACTTCAAAGACCTTTCGGATGAAGGCATGGCAAGAAGCTTCCTTAATATAGTCGAAACCGATAACGGCTACGCCAAGAAGGATGATATGGGCGATGTGCCGTTTATGACCGCGGCGAATACCTTGATAAGCGCAATAGACAAGGCAAAAGAGGATTATCACAGCAATATCGAATATAAGTTCATTCTTGCTCCCGTTGCCGATTACGGCGGGGACGCTTACATGAGTCCGACAAGCGGAATTGCCGTCAGCAAGCATTCCGAAAATATCGACTGGGCGCTGGAGTTCATTAATTTCTTCTATTCGGCAAATATCAACAAGAAATATGCCGAGGTTTTCCATTGCGTGCCCAACACAAAGGACGCGCTGGAAATTTTGGGCAAAAGCTTTGGAATACCAGCAAATCAGATAGGTCAGCCTTCCGATATAGATTTCTCATATAACCTGTTCTCGGTTATTAATCCTTCGCTCGTCACCATTGCCAAAGCCAACAACCCCAAGTATATGAAGGATGACGGAAACGACGGAGTGGTTATGTATGATTTGGATTATTACATGGAATCCCTCAAAAACGCATTCAAGGCAGTAAGAGAAGCATCGGAAAGCGTGGTAAAGTGAAGCCGCGCTTAAAGTTCAAACACAGAGGCGGAATATTGATTGCGGCTAACCTTGCTATTGTTACCGCAATCATTTTGCTGTTCATTTCGTACATAAGCGATTATAATACTATGCTCTATAAGCAGAATCTCAATGATATCGGCAATGTAAATCAAGCTGCCGCGCAGATTTCATCGGAGCTTTACGCAAGTCAGGATAGAAAGGTAAGTAATATCGTAAGATATATTAGCCGCCGAAAGCTTAACCTTGACGAAATTATAGCTTATGTTGACGACAGCAATTCTGACAGCGCCGTTGCTTTTCAGCTGATAAATGAGGACTATACCGGAATAGTAATTAAGAAGGATGAAAACGGTGAATACCCCTCCGTTTCTTATAAGAACAGCGATTATTCCAATATAATGCAGATTGCCAACCCGAATGCTGACTCAAGCAAGATTCCTGTTACGGTTGAGTTCACCGACCCTTAT
>CAZUTB010000420.1:0-2289 GCA_964622905.1 uncultured Oscillospiraceae bacterium
GTTGATGCCGCTCTTGTAAGCCAGGTCGATAATCGCCGCCGTTTGCTGCTCGTCCACCTGCGTGTCATCGCCGTCAATTACAGGCAAACGCATCATTCCCAAGCCAAGTCCGGACAGCTTCATTCCCTTAAAATCGCGATACAGCATAGCTTTTCTTCCCTTCAATCAATGCAGGCAGATGCGGAAGCCGATTGTCCAATCCGTGCTGCCGTAAAAATAACGCCCCGTAGCAGTGAACAGGTAAGGTTCACCGCTGAAGCCGTGATAATTACTTCCACCACGCTTGACATAATTCCTGCCTTCCGTGTTTTGCGGATCTGTCTGCGCTTCGGCGGAATAGCTGCCGCCGCGATCATCAACCCACTCGTAGGCATTTCCGCTCATGTCGTACAGCCCCAGCTCGTTGGGCGCTTTTCCCTTCACGGCAACAGGGCTGTTGCTGCCCGTGTTTTCGCGCGTTTGCGCCACTTCGTTGATATCGTTGCTGCCCGAATACAGATAGCCCTTGCTCAGGTTGCCGCCCTTTGCTGCAAATTCCCATTGTGCTTCGGTGGGCAGGTAAAAGCTGCGGTCTTCGGGAATCAAGCCCTGCTCATGCGCCAGCGTGTTGAGCTTGTCAATGAACGTGTGCGCATCCGTCCATGTGACGTCGGTCTTTGGCATTGTCGCGCTTCCGCCCTTGCGCCCCATGACGGCGTTCCAAAGCGCTTCCGTTACCTCCGTTTCGCCCATCAGGTAATCCTGCGTCAGCGTCACAAGGTGCGCGGGTGATTCGCTGAATTCGACGCCTGCATTGTCGGAGCCCATGGTGAATGTGCCCGCCTCAACCAGCACCATGGTAAAAGAAACTTCGTTCAGGGTGTAGGTGGTCGTTTGAAGCATTGTCGATTCCTCCGCATAGCAGACAGCCGATGTGAAAAGCATACCAAGGACGCAGAACATGGTAAGAATCTTCTTCATTGAAATTGCTCCTTATTACCAGTTTTCGTAACGTTCGCATGTGTTCATCGCCGCGATGGCGGACATTTCATCTTCGGTCAAGGCAAAATCGAAAACGTCGAAATTCTCTGCAATGTGTTCGGGGTTGCCGCTGCCGGGAATGGCAATATATCCCGCTTGCAGATGCCAGCGCACCAGCACCTGCGCCGAGGTTTTTCCATGTGTTTGGGCAATCGCCGTGATCGTTTCGTGCTGAAACAAGTCCTGCGTGTGCCCGCGCCCGCCAAAGGGATAGTAGGACTCCACCACCGTACCCCAGCGGCTGACATAGTTCTGCAAAGCGGTGTTCTGATAGAACGGATGGTTTTCGTTCTGAATGACCGCCGGCAGATAGCGTGCATCCTCGGTGATATAGTCAAACTCCTCTGGGGTGTAGTAATTGGAAATGCCCAGAGAGCGGACGATACCCGCGTCGATGGCATCCTCGATGGCGGCATACAGCGCCTTTTCGCCAACGCCGCGCTGGTGAATCAGCATCAGGTCGATGTAATTAAGCCCCAGCTCCTCGTTGCAGGCGTTTATCTCCTCGGCATAGCCATCCGCTCCCCACGGAGCAATCTTCGTTGTGATGAAGACCTCCTCCCGCGTGACAATTCCCTCTGCAATGGCTTTGCGCACGCCTTGCCCAACGCCTGTCTGATTGCCGTAGTAGGCGGCTGTGTCAATCAATCTGTAGCCGTCCGCAAGCGCGTGATACACCGCGTTTTCCGTTTCGGTATCATCCAGCGTCCATGTGCCAAGCCCCAGAATTGGCATCAGGCAGCCATTGTTCAGCAGAGCGGTTCTTGTCCCGAAATCAAAGGCAGGGGCGGCGCTTTCCGCATAAGCTGAGGCAGCCAGCAGCACGCAGAGCAGTAAAGCGCTTAGTATTCTTTTCAATTATGGTCATCTCCTTTGGCAGAAATTGTTCTGAGAAGCAGGTCGAGGCAGTACAGCCTTTCCTGCGCTTCATGGATGTTTTGCAGCAGCGCCGCGCGATGCCGCCGAAGGAGCTGCACAGCCTCCGACGAACAGGAGCGCACCAGCGCCGCCAGCAGCCGGTTTGTTTCCTCACTAGACAAGCCTGCGTCCGTGGCATGGCGCTGAATGGCGGTTGCGGCAATCGGGTCAGGGTTTTTCAAGTGCATTGACCTCCTTCGCGTATGATGATAATCGAAAGCAAGCAGAATAACAAATTGTTATTATTCATGGTTATCCATCGCTTTTATTCATGGTATAATAGCTTGAGGTGATTATCATGGACGTGCGCGTGCTGAACTATTTTCTGACGGTGGCGCAGGAGGAGAGCAT
>CAZUTB010000421.1:0-2277 GCA_964622905.1 uncultured Oscillospiraceae bacterium
AGCAGATTACAGCGCTGGAACAGCGGATTGCCGTATTGGAAGCAAAAGGGTAAAAAAGAGGGCGTGCTATTACAGCACAACCCTTATATCAAAATCGCCCATGGGCGAGGATGCTTTGTCTGCCGCTTGATGCGTCCCGGCGGGCAGTTGCCGGGGGGTTCTTGTTCTTTCGAACCATGATGCTATGATAACAGATCATTTTGAAATGACGCTGAACGAATCATGAGCATTCTGTAAACAATACTTCCCATATTCATCACAGAAACCGCCGCCAACTATTGGCGGTTTTTTCATCTTCAAAAGCATGCCGCTTCCTTTGCGGGAGGCGGCTTTGCTATATAAAAATCAGGAGGAATTTAACTATGCGTGACTTTTCTATCGACTTGGTGTGGGCGAAAATCCAGATGGGCTTTGCCGCCCTCGGCGGTTGGCTGGGGTACTTTCTGGGAGGCGTGGACGGCTTGCTCATTACGCTGCTGGTGTTCGTGGCGCTTGACTACGTTACGGGCGTGATGTGCGCGATCATCGACAAGAAGTTGTCCAGCGAGGTGGGCTTCAAGGGGCTGTTTCGCAAGGTGCTGATTTTCGCACTGGTAGGCGTGGCGCACATTTTGGATGTGAATGTCATCGGCACAGGCAGCGCACTTCGGTCGGCAATTATCTGCTTCTACCTGAGCAACGAGGGCGTGAGTATGCTGGAAAATGCGGCGCACCTCGGTTTGCCTGTCCCCGAAAAGCTGAAATCCGTACTTGCGCAACTGCACAACAAGAGCGATAAGGACAACACCAGCAGCGAGGATGGCGGTAACGACAAGAGTGAAACGCTACCGCCCACAACGCCTGACGCTCAGTAACCCCACATGGGCGGCGGCAATAAACCGTCGCCCTTTCTACGCAATGATGGAGGGACGTCATGTCTGAACAAAACAATCGGGCGCTCATCCCGTTCACAAATGAGCATTTTGCGGCATTCTGCCTAAAGATGGTGGGACAGCCCTATTGGATGGGAACCTGTTTATATAAGGCAACCAGCAGCTTGCTTTCTCGCAAGACGGCGCAATATCCGTCCTCTTATACGGCAGCGCGAAAGGCGCAATATCAGCGGGATGTTGCGGCAAATCGTATTGTGGCCGACTGCATCGGCGCGGCAAAAGGGTATGCGTGGACGGACGGCGGTCAAGGGGTGCTGGAGACTATCGGCACTGGAAAAAGCATTGCCAGTAAGTATGGCTCCAACGGCTGCCCGGACAAAGGCGCGAACAGCATGTTCACCTATGCTAAAGGCAAGGGTTGTCGCTGGGGCGCTATCTCCACATTGCCGGAAATCGTAGGCTTGGCGCTGCACAAATCGGGACACGTCGGCTATTACGTCGGCAACGGTTATGCAGTGGAGTGGAAAGGCTTTGCCTATGGCTGTGTCAAGACCAAGGTCGCTGGGCGCGGCTGGACGCATTGGTATGAGCTGCCCTTTATCAAGTATGGGGACGTGACCACAACCCAACCTGACACATCTGACACGGATGATCCTGTAACCCCGCCCTCCGTTGATACGTCCGTTGTCCGCAACCTTTTCTACAAAACACCCATGCAGACTGGGGCTGACGTGCAGCAGCTTCAAGCCCAACTCAACAGCATGGGATTTGACTGCGGCACAGCGGACGGTATCTTCGGCAAGAAAACCCGCGCGGGCGTGAAAGCGTTTCAGGCAGCACATCATTTGGAGGTGGACGGTATTGTCGGCAAAAACACACGGGCGGCACTTGAAAAAGCGGTTCAATCCCTGGCTGAGCAAGGCGGCGCGTCGGGCGTGGAGGCGAAGCCTGAACAGGACGAACACGCTCAAGGCGCGACAGAAGCTGGAAAAGAACAAACGTCCACGGACGTAAATCCTTCGACGGATGCTGCGCCCGTCACTATTCGTATCAAAATGACCCGTGCAGAGAATACCGCCGTCTATGGCACAAGCGAGGTATCCATTGATGTTGAAGAATACCTGCGCGGCGTTGTTCCCTCCGAAATGTACGAGTCAGCGAATGTGGAAGCCCTCAAGGCTCAGGCCATTGCCGCTCGCACCTACGCCTACCGCCGCCGTTCCTCGCTGCTTTCCGATACAGCCAACAATCAAGCCGTTCGAGTAAGCAAGATCGGCTGTTCTCCACGTTCGGATGGAGCGGTTACCTCTACCAAAGGTCAGGTGTTGACCTATAGTGGCAAAATCATCGATTGCTTTTATTCTGCATCCAACAACGGGCAAACCAAGCGCAGCGGCGATGTGTG
>CAZUTB010000422.1:0-2270 GCA_964622905.1 uncultured Oscillospiraceae bacterium
GTGGGTCATGTCGGAAAACAGACTGACGATTCCCATGAGGAAGATGAACGCCATCGCGCCGGTAAACTGCTTGCTTCTCTTTTTGCTCAAAACGATCGCCTCTTTTTAGATTGCATCGCAGAGCTTTTCAACGGCGCAGCCCTTGCTCTTATAATATTCAAGCATTTCGGGAAGCTTGCTCTTATCGTAACTCGTTACGCAGTCGGATATAACAAATACATTATATCCCTCCTTGCGCATATTGAAAGTAGTAGATTTGACGCAGGCGGTAGCGTCCGCGCCCGCAACGTAAAAGGATTTTATCTCGTTCTTCGCTATATATTCCGCGAACGGCTCGCTTGTAAGCGCGTTGCCCTTGGACTTTACGAAGATGTTGTCGGTAACAATTTTCATTTCCGGCACAAGCTCCGCGCCGTGGGTGTCGGGCTTAAAGTTGCGCGTTCCCGCGGAAAGGTTGTTGTGCTTTATGTAGACAACGGGCAGCTTCTTCTCCGCAGCCCAGTCTATCGCCCTGTTGATTCCGCCGATTATTTCCTTATAGTTCTTTGTTATGTCGTTTTGAATATCTATAACGACAAGCGCCGCGTTCTCCATTTTGTCCTCCGTATTTATCTTGCTTTTACTCTGCGCTTATGCTTCTTATAATAGAAGCGGCCGCCGCTGACCGACGACCGCTCCGGAATGTCAATACAGCTTATGTCCGCTTTAGGCTACAACCAAGTTGAGCAGCCTTCCGGGAACGAAGATAAGCTTCTTTATCTCCTTGCCCGCAAGCATTTCCTTAATCTCGGCGTTCTCCTTGAGGGAGTCTGCGTCATCCTTGGTAAGGGCGGCGGGAATGCGAATGCGTCCGCGCAGCTTGCCGTTAATCTGCACCGCAATCTCAACCTCGTCCAGCACGAGCGCCTTCTCGTCGTACTCGGGCCATTTCTGGTCGTGTACATAGCCATCGCAGCCTATCTGCTTCCACATTTCCTCGCAGATGTGCGGCGCAACGGGGCAGAGCAGCGTAAGCAGAACCTTCAATTCGTCCTTGGTCGCTCCGCCGTTTGAGTACAGCTCATTGACAAGGCTCATCATCGCGGCAATCGCGGTGTTGAACTTCATCTTCTCGTTGTCCTCGGAAACCTTCTTGATGGTGGAGTTGACGGCAAACGCAAGCTCCTTGCGGATTCCGCTTCCGGGGACTATCGACTCCATAAGCCGCCATACTCTGTCAAGGAAGCGCTTGCAGCCGTTAGCGCCGTCCGTAGACCACGGAATCGCCTGGTCAAACGCGCCCATGAACATTTCATAGAGCCTGAACGCGTCCGCGCCTATCTGCTTCACAACATCATCGGGATTGATAACATTGCCGCGCGACTTGGACATCTTCTCGCCGTTCGAGCCGAGAATCATGCCTTGGCTTGTGCGCTTCTGATATGGCTCGGAGCAGGGAACTGCGCCGATATCATGCAGGAACAGATACCAGAATCTGCTGTAAAGCAGATGCAGGGTGGTATGCTCCATTCCGCCGTTGTACCAGTCAACGTTCATCCAGTACTTTAGCGCTTCCTTGGAGGCGAATTCCTTATCATTGTGCGGGTCGCAGTAGCGGATGTAGTACCAGCTTGAGCCTGCCCACTGGGGCATTGTGTCGGTTTCGCGCTTTGCCTTGCCGCCGCAGCAGGGGCAGGTGGTGTTGACCCAGTCCGTCATATGCGCAAGCGGGCTTTCTCCGCTGTCGGTAGGCTCGTATTTTTCAACATTGGGCAGAACTACGGGCAGCTCGCTTTCGGGAATGGGAACGCAGCCGCACTTATCGCAGAACACAACGGGAATCGGCTCGCCCCAGTAGCGCTGGCGGGAGAATACCCAGTCGCGCAGCTTGAAGTTGACCTTCTTCTGCCCAACGCCCTTTTCCGTCAGGTATTCGGTGATAGCCTTCTTAGCTTCCTTGACGCTCATTCCGTTGAGGAAGCCGGAGTTAATCATCGTGCCTTCCGCAATATCTGTGTACGCTTCTTTTTCGATGTTTCCGCCCGCGACAACCTCGATAAGCTCGCAGCCGAACTTCTTGGCGAATTCATAGTCGCGCGTATCGTGCGCGGGAACAGCCATAATAGCGCCGGTGCCGTAGCTCATCAGAACATAGTCGGAAATCCATACGGGAATCTCCTTGCCGTTCACGGGATTGATAGCGTAAACGCCCTCAAGCTTAACGCCGGTTTTGTCCTTCGCAAGCTCCGTGCGCTCAAAATCGCTCTTGCGCGCCGCTGCCTCGCGGTAGG
>CAZUTB010000423.1:0-2268 GCA_964622905.1 uncultured Oscillospiraceae bacterium
AAGGAGAAAACTTATGAAAACCAAAGTCTACAAACTGCTGCTTCTGCTTTCGTGCTTTATAATAGCCGGTCTTATTGGCTTTATCGCGTTTCAGGGGAAGGCTGTGAATACTACGAAAAAGGTAAACGGCATCTGGTCTGAAAGCCTGCGCAAATACCGAAATGATGATAGGGTGGAGCATTTGGTTTTTGTCCAGTGTGATAATGAGGGCAGCAGCGCCGTTGTTCAGCTGTATGAAAAGAACAAGGAAGCCGGCAACGCATGGACGCTGACGCTGGAATGCGACGGCTTGATTGGCAGGAACGGCGTGCGCGCAAATAAGCGGGAGGGTGACAGCGCAACCCCTTCGGGTGACTTTGGCGTGCTTACGGCGTTTGGCATCAAGGCTAACCCGGGCACAAGGCTTAGCTGGATAGACGTTACCGATGATTTGTGGTGCCCTGATATTGACTGCGAAGATTATAACAAAATCGTCAGCGCCGCAGACGGCGGTACAGCGGCAGGGGAGCATCTGATTGAGTATTCGCCGGAATATAATTACGCGATGTTTCTTGATTACAACACCGCTTGTGACCCGCAGCTTGGCTCGGCAATCTTCTTCCATTGCAAAAGCTATAAACGATATACCGGCGGGTGCGTGGCTGTTGATGAAGAGAATATGTTGAAGATACTTTCGGTATTTGGCGAAAATGATCGAGTGATTATTGACCTGTATGAGGACAAGGGACAATAATAGCTTGTCAAAAAGTATTTTGACAAGCTTTCGCTGCACGTCTGCCAAAGCAGACGCACAGCGGGTTGCCGGAGAAGGCTCGCAGCTGCCGAAGAAAGGCAGCAGCCTCCGAGGTGCTTTCTAATTTTATATGTAACCAGCCCGCCGAAGCGCTTATCTCTTCGGCGGGCTGTCTTAATCTTCTTTATTTGGCGCTATTCTGCTGATTGCTCTGCTCCTTGGGCTATCCCTGTATCGCTTTGCCGCTTTTCTCATATCGCGCTGAGGCTGTCAGTTAATCTCCTTGTTGCTTCCGACGCGCAGGCGAACCATTGCGCGGGCGAGCATTGCGCGGCTGAGGTAGTATTCGTTCATACTCTGGTGCTGCCTCAGGCGTTCCTCGGCAAGCTCCTTGTTGCGCTGCGCATGAACCATGTCAATATCCTCGGGCCACTCAATGGTCTGGAAGAGGACAAGCACTTCCTCACGGTTGATGGTTACAAAGCCCTTGCTCGTTGCCGCGTTCCGCCAGTGCCCGTCGGGATACTGGATGCGAATAGCGTCCTCGACAAGCGATATAACGGTCGGCTCATGGTCGGCAAGGATTCCGACTTCGCCGTCCGTCGCCTTGACAACAACCATCTGAACATCCTCGTCAAAGAATGTTTTTTCGGGCGTTATAATCTGTAAATGAAACAGCTTCATTACTTTTTCTCCGCTTTTTTCGCGTTCGCGCGAACGTCCTCAATATCGCCCGCCATATAGAAGGCGCTTTCGGGCAGGTCGTCAACCTCACCGTTGATAATTGCCTTGAAGGAAGCAATTGTGTCCTTGACCGGCACGTATTTTCCGGGAATTCCGCTGAACACCTCGGCTACGAACATCGGCTGGCTCAGGAAGCGCTGAATTCTGCGCGCGCGGTGAACAACCCTTCGGTCGTCCTCCGAAAGCTCCTCCATTCCAAGGATTGCGATTATGTCCTGAAGCTCGCGATAGCGCTGGAGGGATTCAAGCACCGCCTGCGCAACCTCGTAATGCTCGCGCCCGACAATCGCAGGGTCAAGTATGCGGCTTGAGCTGTCAAGAGGGCTGACGGCGGGGTAGATGCCCATCTCGCTGACCTGCCTTGAAAGCACGGTAGTCGCATCAAGGTGCGTGAATATCGCGGCAGGGGCAGGGTCGGTAAGGTCGTCCGCAGGAACATAGATAGCCTGAACGGAGGTTATAGAGCCGTCGTCGGTGGAGGCGATTCGCTCCTCAAGCGCTCCTACCTCCTCGGCAAGCGTCGGCTGATAGCCAACAGCGCTCGGCATACGCCCAAGCAGCGCGGATACCTCGCTGCCCGCTTGAATATAGCGGAATATATTGTCAACGAAGAACAGCACGTTCTGCTTGTTCGTGTCGCGGAAATGCTCGGCAAGGGTAAGACCGGTCAGCGCAACGCGCATACGCGCTCCGGGAGGCTCGTTCATCTGCCCGAACACGAGCGCGGTTTTGTCGATAACTCCGCTTTCGTTCATCTCGTGCAAGAGGTCATTGCCCTCGCGCGAGCGCTC
>CAZUTB010000424.1:0-2257 GCA_964622905.1 uncultured Oscillospiraceae bacterium
GACGCAGCGGTTTCGACCTCGACATACACCTCGTCGCCGTCCTTAAGCCCGCTCTTAATCTCGACATAGTTGCCGTTGCTCACGCCAACCTCGACCGACTTCTGCTCAAGTGCTCCCGCGTCGTTGTACATATACACATAGGCGCTGTTCTCGGCGTCGAAGCTGAGGGCGTCCATCTTGAGGATTACAACGTTCTCCGCCTCCTCCTGAGGAACGGTAACGGTAACCTGCATACCCGGGTAAACTCCATCCCCGTCGGCTACGTCAACAAGCGCGGTAGCCGCGTAGTAGGCAACGCTGCCCGTGGAGGACGAGATGTAATTAATGGTTGCAATGCTTGAGGTGTATTTCTTTTCCGTCGCGGTTGCGGTTACGCTGCACGACTGCCCGACCGTTACGGAGGAAATATCGTACTCATCCACGCGGAAGCTTATCTTGAGGTGGCTAAAGTCCGCAAGCTGCATAAGCTCCGCGCCTGCGGAAAGCTCATCATCCGCGGCAACGCTCACGCTGTTTACCCTGCCCGCGAAGTCCGCAGTATAGGTTTCGCCGGTTGACATGCGCAGGAGTTTATCGCCCTTCTTGACATTATCTCCAACCGATACATACACCGCGCGGACAGTTCCCGCCTTGGATGCAGTATAGGTTTTGCTGTCTATAACAGCCATGCTTCCCGAGAAGCTTATAGCGTTGGAAATGCTGCCGATTGCCGCGGTGTAGCCCGTATAGCTGACGGTGTACTCCTGCTTGAGTGAAGAATAGGCATAGTACCCGCCGCCCGCAAGAATCAGCAGGAGCAGCAGAATCAGGATGATTTTGCGCAGGATGTGCCGTTTGCGCTTCGGCTTCTTAACCTCCGGCAAGGCAGCTGTTTGTTCCGACATTTGTTTCACCTTCCTAAGTTTCATTGATTACTGCATAAATTTAAGGTGGAAACCTTATAACAGCCTTAGTATATAAGCCCTTTCCTTTGAACTTTCTGTGAACAGAAAAAGAAGCTTCTGCGATGCGCCGGCAGAAACAAAAAAGGCTCTCCGACAGGAAGAGAGCCTTTTTTACATAGGTGTGATATTTCGGCTGACGGAAAATGTTTTATCCGCCGGCTCACTTTATATACGAATACTCCGCGAAAAGCTCCGCGACTCCGTAGCCGAGGGCGGCGTTAAAGGCGCTGCCGTAGACGGCGTTTGGCAGCAGAATCCACTCCGTTCCCCATTTATCCGCATACTCCGAGGTCTTTTCCGCGCGAGCAACCGCGTCAAAGGCGGCTAGCTCGTCGGTAAAATCGCCTATCTGATCGCCGAGAAGCAGCACAACCTCATGCTCGCCGCACTGAAGTGTTTTCGCGCAGGCACTATCCGCGCACTCCTCGCGCTGACCGTTGGGGTAGCCCTCCGTTCCGCCGATTACGGCGCGGCGCGCAAGCTCCTTGCTTTCGCCATTCAGCTTGCTGTCGTTGACGATAAGGTGCTTATCGTCTATCGGGAAGCCGAGCCTTTCCATGGATTCCAGCGTTATATCATAAAAGCTCTTGCCGAAAACCTGATAGATTGTTGTGCCAATCTCCGTTCCGTCCTTCGCAAGATAATGCCCGCCGCCGCCTTCGCCGACAACAGCCGAATAGGAGCTGACGCTGTCCGACTGGTCAATCTTATAGCCCTGATCGTAGCGGTTCGTTATATAAAACACCTCAACGCCCTGCGAAATGCAGTAATTGATGAAATCCACCGCCCCGGGAAGCGCGGTGCAGCCCTCGCTCATAACGAAGCGCGCAAAGGCGACATTGTTTATATCGCCGTTTTTGCCGACAATATCGGCAGTATAGTGAACGCCGTCAACCAAAGTATCGTCAATATCGGTAATTATCGCAACGGGCTTGCCGCAGTGCAGCATACGCCTTGAGCCGTCCGCGCCCTCCTCAAAGCTCCAGTCGGGCTGCTCGGCGTCAAAGCACCTGAGCGCACACTCAGAAATCCTTGCGCGCGCGGCGGCAAACGCCTGCCGCATAAGCGCCTGACTTTCCGCGGATAGCTGCCATATCGCGCTTCCCACAAGATACTCATAGCTCGGATTCGGCGAAAAGCCATCCGCCAAAGCAGAAGAAAACGGCACAGCGGAAAGCGCGAGCGAGAGAGCGAGCAGCGCTGAGGCAGCGCTTTTCAAAAGTTTACGCATTATTTCAATTCCTTTCAAACGAGCAGCAGTTTCGGAGCGGCTGCCTAAATGTATTTTTCTAATATGATGATACGCCCTTACG
>CAZUTB010000425.1:0-2249 GCA_964622905.1 uncultured Oscillospiraceae bacterium
GCTTTATTGAAGCAGACCAAACACAGTGCTATATTGTACATAAACCGACCGGCTAAGTTTTTCTCAGCCGGTCGGTTTATGTTTGTTCGTTACGCAGGTATTCATATACTTACGGCTGTCTTTGTTTCACGTCACTCCGGAAGGTTCAGCTTGCCGAGCCACTCCTTAACGGTTTTCCGAGCCTCGTCCTGCTTGTTCTGCGCGGTTGTTCCTAAGATGGAAAGCCCGTCAAGCATTGCCGCTCCCGCAGCGTCCTTTATGCTGCGAGCCGTCCTTGAAAGCCCGCTACCGGCATGAGTGCAGAACGGAACTATCGTTTTGCCTGTGAAATCATGCGCTTCCAGGAAGGTGTAAACAGGCATCGGCATATCTCCCCACCAGTTGGGATAGCCAAGGAAGATAACATCATAGCCGCTTATGTCAATATCCTCCTTGAGGGCAGGGCGGGCGCTGCTGTTCTGCTCAGTTTTAGCCTCATCCGTGCATTCCTCGTAATTTGCAGGGTACGGAGTTTCGCGCTCAATATGAAACAGCTCGCCGCCCGTTTCCTCCGCGATTATTTCGGCAATTATCTGCGTATTGCCCTTCTCTATGACGCCTACAGCGTAGTTTTCATCGGCGCGAGAGAAGAACGCGACAAGAATCTTTGTTTGAGCTATGGAGTTTTCGTCGGAGGCAGGTTCGGATTTCACAGCGCCGCCTAAAGAATTGCTGCCCTCGGAATTCCCTGCGGGCTTAGGCAGAGCGTCCGCATCAGGCGCTGAGGTCGCCTGCGCGCCCGTGCCTGTCGCTGCGCTCCCGCAAGCAGTAAGCGTAAAAGCCGTGCAGAGGCAGAGCAGTATGGAAAGAGATTTTTTCATAAGTTTCACTCCCTTATATCAGTCGAGGCGGCAAGCTCCGCCTGAGTTTCGTAATCCTCAACGCGCTCTTTCAGCCTTTCAATGGTTGCCGAAAGCGCCTGCAAGCCAAGCACCATGCGAAGCGGCGCGGGCGTTATATCCGCGCTTGCGATGATTCTCCGCGCCATCCTTGACGGGTCTCCGGGAGCAAGCCCCTTCGATGCATCCAGCATATTCAGGAAGCCGTGACAGCTCTCATACTCGGGCATCAGCTTTGCAACCTTGGCGCTTCCGTAGCGGAACTCAGTTCTCGCGCCGCCCGGCTCAACCATCGTTACGCCGATATTGAACTGCTTGACCTCCTGCGCAACCGCTTCGCAAAAGCCCTCAATACCGAATTTTGTTGCGTGGTACATGGAGTTTGCGGGATAGGCGACCTGCGCTCCGTAGGAGGATATCTGAATAATCCGTCCGCCGCCCTGCCTGCGCAGATAGGGAATTGAGTCGCGGATGAGCATAATCGAGCCGGTCAGATTCGTAGCAATAATATGATTAATTTCCTCGTCGGAAAGCTCCTCCGCGCAGCCGAACAATCCATAGCCCGCATTGGAAACCACGGTGTCAATCCTTCCGTGCTTTGCAAACGCATAAATTACCATTTCGTGAATACGCATTACATCGGTCACGTCAAGCAGCCGGCAGTCGAAGGTTTTCGGATATTTTTCAATAAGCTCCCCGACCTTTGCCTTATTGCGCACAGTGCCGATAACGGTGTTTCCCGCCTCCAGCAGCTGCTTTGTCATTTCGTAGCCGAAGCCGCTTGAAACGCCTGTGATAAGCCATGTTTTCATCCTTTTGCCTCCTCCGTTTTCTTTGCCGCCTCATTTACACACCTAAGAGCGTTCAAGCTGCGCGGATAGCCGATATACGGAAGGCATTGCGAAATTATCTTTATCAGAAACGCCTTGTCATTGCCGAGCCTGATATTCGCGGCGGCGTGGCTAGTAAGCTGCGGCTCGCAGCCGCCCTGCGCCGAAAGGAAGCAGAAGGTTATCATTTCCCGCTGCTTGTAGTCAAGCCCCGCGCGGGTGTAATAATCGCCGAAGCAGTTTGCTGCCAGCCATTCGTTGATATGGCGGCTTTCCTCCGGACCGGACTTATAAAACTCGCGCATTCCCTCTCCGAAAATGTCCACCTGCGCCTTTATGCCTGCCGCAAGACGGTTTTCCGCGCTCGTCGTTGCCTGAGCGGGAAGCGGAAGCGGGATACCCATGCCTTCAAAAATCTCATTAACCGCCTTCAGGAAGGGAAGCACCCTGCCGATTCCGCAGTAGTCAACCGCCTGATACACAATTTCCTTGATTTCAACGGGAGAAACGCCGAAATTCATCGCGGCGGGAACAAGCCCAC
>CAZUTB010000426.1:0-2246 GCA_964622905.1 uncultured Oscillospiraceae bacterium
GGCACAGGTCAGACCGGAATCGCTCATAAAAAGCCTTTCGCCGCAAAGATATTTCATCCTTTGGAGGATCAATTTCAAGAACCAACGGCTTTTCTTGCAAGAGAGCCAAAACTCTCTGGCCGTATTGTTTGTTGCGCATTGTTGGCAGAATACAAAAATGCTCAATATACAAAAGGTTTTCAATACTCCAATACAAAACCTCTCCTACAAAATTCCCATCATCACAGATGACATCAAAGTGATATTCATCATGATTAAGAATCTGTGATTGTGAAATAAGCTCACGCTGTTCATGGTATGGAAAACTAATTTTATAAAGATTCATTGCTTCTTGATAAAGCGGATGCTGAATATTTGTAATGCGCTTGAACTCCATAATAATTTCACCCCTACAACTTCCGGTTTCTCAATCTCATTATACTATCAAGCAGGATATTCTTCAAGAAAGCAGAGCAAGGCTCATTTAATCAAAAATGCAATTTCATAATAAAACCGCCCTCCACCGATTGCGATGGAAGGCGGTTCTTATCAAAGGTTAAGCCTGATACTTCGGGCGCTTTACATAGGTGGTGTGCAGCAGCTCGTGAGCCTTATGGCTGTTGGGCTTGCCGAGGAACTCATCGTAAAGCTTCTTGATATCGGGATTCTCGTGGCTCTTGCGGATGGGCTTATTCTCATCCTCAATGTAAAGAGCCTTGGCGCGCTCGGCGCGGATATCGCAATCGCCGCGAACGGTAGCGCTGACGATAGGCTGACCGCCGCCGTTTACGCAGCCGCCCGGGCAGCCCATGATTTCGATGAAGTGATACTTCTTCTCGCCGGACTTTACGGAATCGAGAAGCTGAGCAGCGCAGCCCGTGGAGGAGGCGACGGCGACGCTAACGTCGATATCTCCAACCTTTACGGTGGCTTCCTTAACTCCCTCAACGCCGCGGACAGCGGTGAAGTTCACATCCTCAAGGGTCTTGCCGGTAACCTCATAAGCGGTACGCAGAGCGGCTTCCATAACTCCGCCGGTTGCGCCGAAGATTACGGCAGCGCCGGTGGAAGAGCCGAGCATAGGATCGAAATCCTCGTCAGCCAGCTTCATGAAGTCGATGCCTGCCATCTTAATCATCTTTGCAAGCTCGCGGGTGGTGATGACCTCATCAACATCAGGCTCGCCCGTTCCGGCCAGCTCAGGGCGCTTTGCCTCGAACTTCTTCGCGGTGCAGGGCATGACGGAAACAACCTTAACGTCCTTCTTGTCCCAGCCCATCTTATCCGCATAATAGCTCTTGATGATAGCGCCTTCCATCTCGTGGGGGCTCTTGCAGGAGCTGAGATTCGGGATGAACTCGGGATAATAGGTTTCGCAGAACTTAATCCATCCGGGAGAGCAGCTGGTAATCATCGGGAGAACCCCGCCGTTGTTCATGCGGTCGAGCAGCTCGGTGGCTTCCTCCATGATGGTAAGGTCAGCGCCGAAGTCGGTATCGAACACCTTCTCGAAGCCAAGGCGACGCAGAGCGGCGGCAAGCTTGCCGGTGCAGGGCGTTCCCATAGGCATTCCGAATTCCTCGCCGAGGGCGGCGCGGACGGCGGGAGCGGGCTGAACGATAACGTGCTTGGACTTATCCTCAAGCAGCTTCCATACATTGTCCGTGGAATCCTTCTCGCGAAGCGCTCCGACAGGGCAAACGTTGATGCACTGACCGCAGTTGATGCAGGCAGTTTCGTTAAGCTTCATGTTCCAAGCGGGTCCGATGGTGCTCTTGAAGCCACGGTCGCGAGCGCCGATAACGCCAATCTTCTGGACGTTATTGCAGACGGCTACGCAGCGGCGGCAAAGGATGCACTTGTTGTTATCGCGGACGATGGACGGAGAGAGGTCATCAACCTCGTACTCGTTCATGCTTCCGGCGAACATATCGGTATCGTCAACGCCAAGCTCCTTGCACAGCGCCTGCAGCTCGCAGCTCTGGCTGCGGGTGCAGGTGAGGCACTTCTTCTCATGGTTGGAGAGGAGCAGCTCAAGGATAACCTTGCGCGCCTCACGAACCTGAGGGGTGTTGGTCTTGACAACCATATTGGGGCTTACGGGCAGAACGCAGGAGGCCTGAAGCGCGCGGGCGCCGGTATCTACTACGCACATACGGCAAGCGCCAAATTGTGTTAAATCAGGTCGATAACAAAATGTTGGAACATTCATTCCCGCTTTTCGGATTACTTCTAATAGATTAGGTTCATTGGTAAATTCAACCTCT
>CAZUTB010000427.1:0-2243 GCA_964622905.1 uncultured Oscillospiraceae bacterium
ATTGATTCAATTGCACCGGGTATTTTAGTACTCATCTTCATCAACTCCTGTCTGCTTGGGCGGAGCGATGCTGCGCGGTTCCGCCGTCTTTTTTTCATCGTCGTCATCGAGGGCAGGCAACGCGATTATCTCTCGCCCGGCAATACCTTGGAGGTCGCCGCTCATACCATACAGGCTGCTCGTGACCTTTTGCAGGATTTTCTCCTGCGCTGCCCAGCGTTTCTGAGCCTGTTTCTTCTCAGTATCGAGCTGCTTTGCCATCTCATCGTAGGATTCGAGGATGTACCTGATTCGATTGGAAAACTCACCACCGGTCAAGTATTGATATATCAGCTCAACCTTGACGTCTTTACCTTCGGCGGCACGGTTGGCAGCAAATACTTTAACGATTGCTTCTCTTAAGAGGGTGGCGAGCATAATCACATAACGCGGCTTAACGAGCCATATATTCTCAGAAAGCTGCTTGAAGTCGTCACCGCCGCCGTCAGTGGGGCTAAACACAATCACGCCGATTTGTGCTTTTTCATCCGCAAGCTCGTCTTTCAGCTTAACCAGCCAGCTTGCTTGGTAGGTCTTTGCGTTTTTACATTCCCAGAGTATCAAGCCGCAATTCATGTAAAACTGCTCGTTGACCACCTGACGGATATCCGCGCCGCGTTCGCCTTTTTTGACCTCCTCGACGGTGTCGAACGGGAATCGGCTGCGGAGCGCATCTTCAATATCCAATTCAAGGATTTCGCCTTGCAGCTGCTGTGAGCCTTGCTCTGCGACCTGTTTTGCCGTGGTCAGCTGTTCGCGCAGACGGCTGATGGTTTCCTCCTGCTCACGTATTTGTGTATTAAAGTCCTCGGAGGCTTTCTGCGTGGCTTCTTCGCGGATTCCTTTTTCTTTTTCGAGCAGTTCTTTCCGAGCGGCAAGCTCGGCGTCCTCACGTGCCTTATTCGCCTTGGAAAGCTCCTCAAGCAATTCTGACAGCTGTTTACGGAGCTGTTTCTCACTTTCCTTAGAAGCAGCGGCTTCACGGCGCAGACGTTCGGTTTCCAATTCAGTAGTCTGCTTCGCCTTTTCTACCTCCAGATCGGTTGACTGGCGAGCCTTGTCGAGCGCGAGCTTGGAGGCTTGGCGTTCACGTTCAAGCTGAAGCTGCGCTGCCTGCTGTGCTTCGGCTATGGCGTTCTGCACTGCTTGCTTGAGTTTCGTTTCGGCGGCGTCATCATACTCCCGGCGGAGTGTTTCCGATTGCTCAGTTTTCGCCCGACTCAGCTCGTCTTCAATCTGGTGCTGTATGGCATCAGAGATTTCAACGGGCTTTTTACAATGCGGACAGATGATGGTTGTGTTCATATCGTTACCTCCTCCGGCTGATGTATTTTGTTACAGCGTTTCCATGACGGTGAGCAAGCTCTGGTAGCTGTCAACGTCGTGGTATTTTACGCCGGTTGTACTTATCTCGTTAAACAGCTTCTTGGCGCAGGATATTTTCGCCTGTTCAATCGGACGAAGTTCGAGACTGTCCATTGTGCCTTTGGTCTCGGCAATAAAAAAGATGTGCTTCACTGCGCCCTTTTTGAAGGATATAGCCCAGTCCGGTGAGTAGTTGCCAACCGGCGTAGGGATATAGAAACCGCGCGGGCCTCTCGGCAGCTTGGCGTACACAATCACTTCATCGGCAACATCCAAATCCTCCGCGAAACGGCGCTCAATACTATCAGCTGCAGAACCGTCCGTAAAGACATAATCCTGTATAGCGTGTTTTGCCTTAAACGCCTTTGCATACTCGTCTGATGCGCGGCTCATGTTAAAGATATCCTGCGAATACGGTTCTTCGGCACTTGGCGCGTAAGTAATGTGCTCCACAACAACCGAGGCTTTCTGCTTGTTGATGATTCCGATCACTTTGGCGATGAATTCTTCAGGATTCTCGCGGAACAGCCAGAGCTGCTGCTTTTTGATGCCGTCAAGAATGGTGGCGACAGTCCGTCGGGTAAGGCTCGTGCCCTCCGCAATTTTTCCAATAAGGTCATAGGTGGCAAGCCCGCCGTGTGACCGTTCGAGCTTCTTCGTTTCGGTGCGTTCTACGCTGAAGTCCGTGCCCTCCTGCGAGCCTTTGGTGAGTGTGTAGGAAAGGCGAGCAACCTTAAGCTCCGTATCAATGGCTGCTATGGATTTCCCGATAAGCTCGTCACCGCTGAACTCAACGGTATAAGCGTAGCGCTTGTTTATGCGCTCCCATAATTCTTTGA
>CAZUTB010000428.1:0-2238 GCA_964622905.1 uncultured Oscillospiraceae bacterium
CCTTCCGTATATCGCAAAGCAGACGCGCGAGGTAACGGCATCTCCCGATGAAAATCTCCTGCTCGTTATCGCTAACGAGCTGTTTTCCGGTCCCGACGCGGGACATCCCGAGCTGAAGCCGCTTTTCCACTCGCAGACGCGCGCCATAGCCGTTTCCGAAAGCGACAGCACGCTGACCATACTTCTTAACGATGCGGTCTATTTATCGCTTTCCGATGAGCCGTCGAACTGGAAAAGCGACGAGGGCTGGAAAAGCGAGATACTTCTGCGCAGGCATATGGCGCTTGAAAGCCTTGCGCTTACGCTTACGCAGTTCGGCAAATACTCGCGCATAATGGTGCTTGTGCAGAACAGCCGCGATATATCCATTACCGAAAGGCTTACAAGCCGCTTCTTCGGGGATAATTTCGCAAAGGTATTAAGCCCGCTTACGAGGACAACGGAATACCTGCTTTCCCCGAAAAAGACGGCAGAAATTGCCATAGACGCATTGATGCAGAAGGACGCGGAAACGCTTGAAGCTGTGATAGTCGAAAGCGACAGGCAGTATGCGCGTCCGTCCTCCTTCCCTACGATTTTCAGCTTTACGGTAAAAGACGCGGAGGTGCTTTCCGGCTCGGGCGACGCGGTTGCCGAGTGCGAAATTACCTACTCCCGCCAAGGCGTAGAAAAGACGATAACTTATCCCCTGCTCCTTATTAATGACAACGATATATGGAAGGTGTCGGGGCTGTCCCTGCTCCTTTCAGCCGTCGAATAGGAGGAAAAATGCGCAGGCTTTTCGCGGTTATTCTATCTTTACTTATGCTCCTGCCCTTATCTGCGCTTGCTTCCGCGCCTACGGGCGATGTGAGCGAGCCAATAATCAAGAATGCGGTTATGTATTACAGCAAAACCGGAACGGGCTACCTTGGCTCAACGGTTATGAGCTTATCCTTTCCCGTAGGCAGGCTTGACGCGGAAACCCTTATACGCGAATGGATGAAATTTGACGAGGACGGCTTGCTTTCGCGCCCCGGCAAGGGCGTTGCGCTTTCGCTTGCCGCTTCTCAGCCTCTGGAGATTTCGGGAAACACGCTTACCGTAAACCTCTCCTCCACGGCTTTGCAGCTTGACAAGAGCGAGTTTTACACGCTCTGCCAATGCCTTACCAACACGCTCACGGAAAGCGGAAGCATAAGCTATGTGAATTTCCTTGTTGAGGGGCATCCGCTTTCCATAGACATAAGGGGGCTTCTCCCTCTCGGCGCGTTTTCCAGAAGCGTCGGAACGAACGTTGAAAGCGCGTATGAAATACTCGCGTCAAGGCGCGTAAGCGCGGACGCAAGCGCCGACGAACAATCCTTTGATAAGGCGATAACCCTTTACTATCCCGCGCGTTACAGCAGGGGCATACTTGCAGAAACGCGCACCGTTTCCTTTTCGGGTCAGAATGCGCAGCAGGTTCTGAGCGCCATTCTGAGCGAGCTTTCAGAGGGCGCGCAGACCCTAGCCTGCGCTGTTCCGCTTCCTCCGCTTTCAAGCTATCTTGCATCCGTTCCTTCCGTGGTTTCATCCTCGGGCGGCGGAGTTAAGGCTTGCTTTTCCTTTACCGAGCCGCTAAATACCGCGCTTTCTCAGCATGGTGTTACGCGCTCTGTATTCCTCGCGGCGCTCTGCTACACCGTATGCACCTTCTACCCTGAGGCTATGGGGATTGACGTTACGATAGGCGATACGCATATTTCAAGCGTCAGCCCAAGCGGTGTTTTTGAGGGCGAGGCGCGCATAGATTTTACGGATTATCTGGAGCAAAGGCGCTCCTACTCGGGCTTTCTTATGAACACGATATCCCTTTACTATGCCGACGGCGACCGCCTTACAGAGGTTATGCGCCCCGTTCAGCAGGGAACATCAGCCCTTCCCAGAACGACAGCGCTTGAATGGCTCAGTGGCAGCGCTCTTTATGATTCAAAAAGCGCACAATACCCGCTGGGAACGGTCTTCTATGATAACGATATAATAGGAATAACCATTTCGGGCGAGCTGCTTACTATCAATCTCTCGTCCTCAGTCCGCGACGCTTTTCTTTCGCTTGACGCTCAGCATGAGCGGCTTGCCTGCTACTCATTGGTGAATACTCTCTGCTCGCTTCCCGAGGTTCGGCGGGTTCAGGTTTACTTCGCAAATTCCGCCGAGGGCGAGCTTGCGGGCGGGGTCTACTGGAGCGGAGATTTCTGGCGCAATCCCGGCATAGTT
>CAZUTB010000429.1:0-2222 GCA_964622905.1 uncultured Oscillospiraceae bacterium
ACAGTAAAAGCTGGAAAACGGAGCAAATAAGCAAAGCGCATTTGCTCCGAAAGCGGAGCGAAGCGCTAAAGAAGGATTTAGAGCAGACTTCGCGAATATGTATAAGAAGTATGGCATATTATATCTCAAAGTCCGCTTTTCATGCCAGCACTGCCGCAGGGCAGACAGCATAAGGAGGCTTCATTTATGAGACCGGCAGAATTTTCGGAATTGGCGTCCGTAATACTATCCCGCGAGAGCCACGGCGGTATTTTTGTCAGCTCCGGCGATATGGAAAACCCTAACGTGCTTACGATAGGCTGGGGCGGGCTTACGTATTTTTGGTCGCGCCCCGTGTTCCTTCTTCCCGTACGCAAGTCCCGCTTTTCGCATGACATAATTGAAAACAGCGGCTTCTTCACCGTTTCCGTTCCGCTTCATGATATGTCCGAAGCGCTGAAGTATACCGGAAAGGTGAGCGGAAGGGACGAAAACAAATTCGCGAGCGGCATAATAACCCCCGCGAAGGCGCGCATGGTTCCCTGCCCCATCGTTGCCGAGTGCGAGGCGCACCTTGAGTGCCGCGTTCTCCTGAAATCCGCTATGAATGAGTCCCTGATGGACGCATCCGTGCTTTCGACGCATTATCGTGATCATGATATGCATGATTTGTATTTTGGAGAGGTTATCTCCATGTACTACACAAATTAATCCTTCTCGCTGAAAATACCCCATCCGCGGTGTCAGCTACGCAAAAACAGAGCAGTTACGTACCCCCGAGTACGCGCCTGCTCTGTTTTGCTTGCTTCCTAGCATCTGTGGCATTTTGAACGGGAAGGGGTGTAGGAACAGCAATGATTTCTGCTGCCGATAACAGTTTTCAACAACCTCCCGAGGCTCATTGCTTCGGGAGGTTGTTTATCTGTATTCATATGCATTATTGTTTTCTATTGCTATGCTAAAGGCTGTATACTCATCTATATACTTTGGCTTATTTCGATTCTCGGCATTATCCCGATGTTCGCGTTGAGCTCACTCCTCAGCGCGTCTAAAGGCTTTCTGCGCCGCTCGGCTCTCCGTCTATCTTGTTTCCCTATTCCCATTCTGCATTTCTAAGCTTTTCAGAATGAACGCGCGGGCGGTTTTGCGGCAGGCGTGGCAGCTCAGCCCGAGGCGTGTTTGTCTTTCGACCTCCTCGACGGTTTTTGCGCCGCCCGCGACCGCGCTTTTGACATCGGCTTCGGTAACGCGGAAGCAGCGGCAAAGCAGCCTGTCGTCCATCCCGATACCTCCCTTAGCTGCCGTGTTTTAGGATAGTTTATTCATACCCCGCACAGGGCGCGGCGAAACACAGTGCCGCGCCTTGTGCGCTTGTTTGTGCCTTTTTAGCCTTCGTCACCCTTTGCTTCCCTTATGCTTGCGCCTATGCTGTTAAGCGCCTCGGGCAGGTTCTGATAGCCGCGCGGGATATGCTCCTCCTCGTCCGTGAGCAGGGTTTCGCCCTCCGCCGTCAGCCCCGCGAGCATGAGCGCCGCGCCCGCCCGCAAATCGCTTCCGGCAACGCGCGCGCCGTGAAGCCGCTTTACGCCCTCGACTACCGCAACGCGGTTCTCAACCCTGATTCGCGCGCCCATCCGCGTAAGCTCCGAAACGTGCATGAACCTGTTCTCGAAAACGGTTTCCATGAACACGCTCGTTCCGTTTACGCCGGACGCTACCGCCATCATTATAGCCTGTGCGTCGGTCGGGAACCCGGGATAGCTGAGCGTCCGCACCTCTACGGGCTTGCGCGCCCTTCCGCTTACAAATAGCCCTTCCTCGCTCTCGCACATTTTTACGCCCATCTCGCAGAGCTTGAAGATGACCGCCCGCATATGCTCCGCCCTTGCGCCGCGTATCAATACCCGCCCGCCGCAGCCCGCAACGGCGCAGGCGTAGGTTGCCGCCTCGATTCTGTCCGGAATCGGAGTGTAATCCGTGCTTCCCAGCGCCCTCACGCCCTCTATCCTTATCGTGCCCGTGCCCGCGCCTTTGATTTTAGCGCCCATTTCGCAAAGGCAGCGGCAGAGGTCGGCAATTTCCGGCTCCTTTGCGGCGTTCTCAATCCGCGTTATCCCGTCCGCCGCAGCCGCCGCCATGATGATGTTTTCGGTTGCGCCTACGCTAGGCAAATCCAAGTATACATTGCCGCCGCGCAGCCGTCCCTTGAGATAGGTTTTGCCGTTCTCCTCGGCTTCCTCCGC
>CAZUTB010000430.1:0-2214 GCA_964622905.1 uncultured Oscillospiraceae bacterium
CAACATGATGTTCAAAACCTTTCAGGGCGTAACCGATGATTCGAGCAACGAGCTTTATCTACGCCCCGAAACCGCGCAGGGCATTTTTGTAAACTTTAAAAACGTTGTCCGCTCTACCCGCCGCAAGCTCCCCATGGGCATCTGCCAAGTCGGCAAGAGCTTCCGCAACGAGATTACACCCGGCAACTTCATCTTCCGCATCAGGGAATTTGAGCAGATGGAGATGGAATTCTTCTGCAAGCCCGGAACAGACCTTGAATGGTTCGATTACTGGCGCAGCTTCTGCCGTGAATGGCTGCTCAGCCTTGGAATCAAGGGCGATTCTCTCAGGCTGCGCGACCACCGTCCCGAGGAGCTTGCCTTCTACTCCAAGGCCACCACCGATTTTGAGTTCCTTTTCCCGTTCGGATGGGGCGAGCTTTGGGGAATTGCCGACAGAACGGATTATGACCTTAAGGCGCACCAGACCGCGAGCGGCGAAAACATGGAGTACCTTGACCCAATTACCAACGAAAAGTTTGTGCCTTACGTTGTTGAGCCGAGCCTTGGCGCTGATCGCTCCGCGCTCGCGTTCCTCTGCAACGCCTACGAGGAGCAGGAGCTTGAGGGCGGCGACACCCGCGTAGTTCTGCACCTGCACCCGGCGCTTGCGCCTATCAAGGCGGCGGTTCTGCCCCTGCAGAAGAACAAGCTGGGCGCGCTTGCAACCGAAATTTACGACGAGCTTGCAAAGAGCTTCATGGTAGAGTATGACGAAACCGGTTCTATCGGCAAGCGCTATCGCCGCGCCGACGAGGTCGGAACTCCCTTCTGCATCACCGTTGACTTCGACACCGAAACCGACGGAACGGTCACGGTTCGTGACCGCGACACAATGCAGCAGGAGCGCATTCCCGTCGCCTCCTTAAAGGCATACATCGAGGAAAAGATGAAGTTCTGAGAGCTTATACTAGGATAAGCCATAAAAGCAATAAAGCAAAGCCGCCGATAGAAGATGATTCTAAAGGCGGCTTTGTTTATATCGAGGATAATATAGAGCAGGATGAATGGGCTTGATAGTAGAGATAACATAATAAAGGTGCAGGAATAATGGAATAGTATAATACCGGACGCGATTTTTCGGCATTGCTTTAGCAGTAAATTAGCAGTATAATAGCAGCAGTTCAGCAAAGGAGGCGCAGTTATGGATGAGTTGATAGAAGCCTTTATCGACCGTTATCTTTCCCGCAGGGAGATAATGCATCGTCTGCCGGTGTCTGTACCAATCGGGCAGTTCTGGCAGGAGCTGCAAAAAGCCCGCCGCGACCGCGCAACGCTGCTGCCGCTGAAAGCCCAGTCGGGAGAGCCATTTTGGTTTGTGCTGAATTCATCAATCGAAAAGCAATGCGATTCCATTGCCGCGCTTGCAAGGCGCGATATTGCCTTCTCGGGCGCTGCCTTTGACAGGCTGTTTGAGGACGCGGTTATCGACGAAGCCGTCTATTCCAGCATGATAGAGGGCGCCTTCACCACGCGTGAAGCCGCAATCGGCTTTATACGCGAGCAGAAAAGCCCTGCCAATAAGTCTGAGCAGATGGTTAAGAATAACTACGACGCGCTCAGCTATGTGCTGGAAAATATCGAGAGTCCAATCACCGAAAAAACAATAATCTCGGTTGCACAGATAGTAACGCGAAACGCTGCCGACTCACAGGTGAGCGGCTACCGCACGGAGGGTGTAATTGTCGGCAATTCGGAGGGCGTTGTATATACTCCGCCAAGTGCGGAGCGCGTTCCGGAGATGATGCGGGCGCTGATTGAGTTCATATCAAAAAGCGAGCTGCATCCAATCCTGAAGGCTTGCATTGCGCATTTCTATTTTGTGTATATTCATCCCTTTGCCGACGGCAACGGGCGCACGGCTCGCGCCCTCTCCTATATGATGCTTTTGCAGGCGGGCTATGATTTTTTCCGCTATTTCTCAATCTCCGGTCTTGTTGCGAAGGAGCGCGGGAAATACTACCGCGCTATGCTTTGCGTCGAAGAATCCGACTGCGATATGACCTATTTTATCGACTGCTACAGCGAGCTGCTTTCGCGTACCGTAGCCGAGATGGAGCGGCACCTGATGCACCATGTGCTTGCCGAGGAGAAGCTTAAAGCGCTTGACAGCGCTTTGAGCGAACGCCAAATAAAGGGCGCAAAATGGCTGCTTAAGGGCGAAAAGGACAGCGT
>CAZUTB010000431.1:0-2214 GCA_964622905.1 uncultured Oscillospiraceae bacterium
TTTCCAAGGTGTCTGCCGCCGCGGGAGCGCCATAGCCGCCGCGCGTGAAGCAAACGCTTTCATTGCCCTTTATCGCTATGCACTTCGGGTTATCCAGAAAGCACGGAAGCCTGTCATAAAGCGTTACGGTTTCAAAGCTCTCCTCAATAATGCGAAGCGCTATTCCAATTTCAAAGATTACGCAGGTATGCGGAAGCAGGCGGCTCTCAGCTATGGCGTGCCCGCTTCCGATATGCTTCTCAGCAGTAATTATCGGGCTTGAATTATCCTCCGGCAGCCGCCATTTCATACGCTAACCCCCAAGCTTTATTAATCAAAATTTACGCTGTAAGTATAGCACTTGCCTGCCGATAATGGCAAAAACATTTTGCATTTGGCTTGGTATGCGTTATAATACATATATGGAAGCGGCGCAAAGCCGCATATCTGCACGATAAACGACCGATGACACCATCAAGGGAATATGTGAGGAGCAGATGGGATGAGTTTAGTGTTCGCATTTCTGGTTACTGTTTTGATGGGTATTTACGTGAACCGGCAATACCCAAAGGAAACGCTTGCGGATAAGCGCTTCCGCATAATAAGCATAATATTCCATGCCGTGGGGCTGTTTTCGCTCCTGATATTGTTTCTTCACTATCGCTTTCTCTCCTCGGAAGCGCTTCAGGACTGCGTGCTGTTCCTTTCCTCTATTTACTTCGTGCTGATATGCTGCATGGGCATACAGTACCTTTTAATTAACGGAGTTCAATGGCTGCTTAAGCGCTTCGGGCGTGCTCAAATACGCAAAAGATTCATTCATATTATCGTTTTCGCCTTGGCGCTGACCATTGCCGTTACCGGCTACGTCAACAGCCTGCACCTGACAACAACGAGGTACGATGTAATGATTGACAAGCCGTGCGCGATAAGCAAGCTTGACGTTGCGGTTATGACGGACCTGCACCTTGGCGCGGGAATGACGGCAAAAGAGCTGACACAGGCGGTTGCGCAGGTGAACGCGGAAAAGCCCGACGTTGTGCTTATCGTAGGCGATTTGATTGACGAAACAACATCGGCAAAGGCAGCGGAGGACGCCGCGCAGAAGCTGTCCGAGCTTGATGCTCATTACGGAGTCTATTTTTCCTTGGGCAATCACGACAATAAATCAACGGAGAGCATAGACGCGCTGCTTGAAAAAGCCGGAATCAGGAAGCTTGACAACAGCGCGGTAATGCTTGCGGACGCGGTGAACCTTGTAGGGCAAAGCTGCGAAGCGCGGCAGGCGGTCGATTTGATTTTGTCCGAAAGCGGAATGGACGCGGGCAAGCCGACGATAGTTTTGCAGCATATTCCAAGGCAGCTAAAGCAGATTGCCGAAAGCGGCGCGGACCTGATTCTTTGCGGGCATACGCACGGCTATCACTATCCGTTCGGCGGGCTTGTGCTGCAATTCTGGAACGATTTAGTTTATGGTCAAAGAAAATTCGATAATGCGCTCGCGATTACCTCGTCGGGCGCGGCTGCATGGGGCTTCCATTACAAATTTCCGAGCGATGACGAAATAGTTATGCTGCACATTCAATTTGCCGAGGAGGAATGACAAATGCAAAAGCGGGAGCCGCTTTCGCGCGAGGAAACCACGGCCGTATTCGCGTATGTAATCTTTGCTGTTGCCGCATACCAGTTCGGGCTGAAGGCGATGAACACCTTCCTTGCCGAAACGCCCAAGGAGCTTACCTCGCGCATGATAGAGGGAATAGGAGTGCTGCTCTTTATAGGGCTTGCGCGGCGGAAAATACTCAGCGTGCGCGATATCGCAGACGGCTTTCGCCCCGTGAGCTTTCCAACCGTGCTGAAATATGTACTTATCTGCGCAGGCATTGTGCTTGCATTTATCACAACGCGGCTGGTGATGCAGGCATACAGCCCCACGGTTGCGACGCGTCCGTTCTTCGCGCTGTATTACAATGTAGGCGCTCGGGCGTACTATCCTCTTGTCGCAATCTTGCAGGAGGTGCTTGCAAAATGCGTCGTGCTTGCGCTGTTTATTCGGGTGTGCGGCGATAAGCAGCCTATGCTGCCAATCCTGCTCTCCTCGCTTTTGTTCGGAACTCTGCACATGGGCTACAGCCTCGGATATATGTTTGCCGCCGCCGCAATGTGCTTCTTTACGGGCATTCTCTATCTCAAGGACGGAAGCATATTGGGCTGCGCGGCAATACATTTCCTGAT
>CAZUTB010000432.1:0-2210 GCA_964622905.1 uncultured Oscillospiraceae bacterium
CCCGTTGCGAAGCCGACCGACCCATTGTCATGCGAACGTGCCGCCCGCGATGACCAGGCGTGGCGCCGCTATGTGCTGCCGGCCGCCGTTCTTGAAACGAAGCAAGCGGCAGGTCGCCTTATCAGGAAGGCTGACGATACGGGTGTGCTTATCCTCGCTGACCGTCGTCTGCTGACGAAAAGCTACGGCAAGGCATTCCTTAACTCCCTGCCTAGCAGGACTATCAAGGTGATGACCTCGGCCGAGATCGCCGCCGATCTCGAGCGCGCGAACAATAGGTAGCGCAGGACGTTCAGCGGGTACGTATGGGTAAGTGGGAAGATAAAATAACGCGTGCGGCTCATATAAAGCAGCACACGCGCGGCACATCGAATGAGATATCGTTCAGTGTGCTCGATGCGGCGAAGAACGCGCTCGATGGGGATGGAGGCGACAAGCAGAAGCACAGTCCCCTGTTCGGGCGTATCGTGTTGTTCACCCTGCCAGGCAGGCGTAAAAAACCGGTGCCAACGCCGACTAAAGAGCGAGGATTGCCACTTTCAACAGGTGATTTCGCTTCAGCTGAGGACAATCCAACTATATCGAAGCGCGACTCCCTCTCACTTTCGCTGAGTTCAACGGATCAAAGCGAGAGGAAAAGTCCCTCATCCCTTGCGTCCATCCCGGCGAAGATCAAGCGCTCCCCTGAAGAAGAGATCGCTCGCCGAAAAGCCCGGCGACGTCTTAGTAAATGGCTGGCGATTCTTGTGATCATTGTGGTAAGCCTTGGTCTACTCGTCGCAGGTGGCGTGTACTTTTATGGGGAGTATCAAAATCAACAGAGCCATGTTGCCGTGCTTGATGATGCCTTGATATTAATCAAGGAAGCCGACGAAACTATTCAACAACTCGATGAAGTGGTGAATAATCCTTTTAAGGAAGGCAGTGAAGAGCAGCGCGCGCTGATTCAAGCGCAGTTTGAAGATACCGAGCGAAAGCTTCAAGATGCCGATGAGAAAGCCCGCGCGGTTTCACTTGAGTTGAGCGGCGCGCGCGAAAAAGAAGCAGCAAACCAGACGGTAGCCGCTGTCGCCGCTCGCTTTACCTTAATTGAACAGGGACAATTGCTTATGAATGCCGCAACGGAAGCTCAGAGCGCTGCTGAACAGGTTGAAGCCGCTTGGAATACCGTGTTGAAGGGTGATGACTTGGCGCGCCAGGCGGCACAGCTGGTAACCGATACGACAGCGGAAAACGTTGAGGCTTCGAAGGATAAGACGGTAGAGGCGCTCACCGCGTTCGATTCTGCCCATAAAGAGTTCTTGAGTGTCCAAGAGGCATATCCTTTAGTCGACCTTTCGCAATTCGTCGCCTATATAGCTAAGCGACAGGAATCGCTCGGCTATGCCATCTCCTCAGACGATGCGTTTCTAAGCAAGAACAAAGAGGAAGCAACGGCTCAGAATAACGCGTACAATATTGCCGATGCCGAGGCGGCGACGCTGGCGAAGGCTCTTCCTAAGGAACCGTCGGGTGTTGTTGATGAGGCTTTCGAAAGCGCCACGGCTGATGTCGCAAAAGCCTATTCAACAGCACGTTTACAAGCCCGCAGCGCGGACGCTTTTATTAGTGATTATTTGGGTGCTGGGAGCAAATAGCGTATACTTGCATCATGTGTGCCTTGTAGAATAGCCAACGAAAGGCAAAAGAGTATGCCGGACATACTAGATCACGTCGCATATCTATCACAAGAAATCGGTCCCCGTCCTGCGGGAACTGAAGAAGAGCAGCAAGCGGCGTTGTACATTACCGAACAACTGCAGAAAGATGCAGGTCTTTCCGCCATCATCGAGGATTTCAGTGGCACTCCTGGCGCTGAAATCCCTCGCGTGATCTGTTGCGCGGCAACGTTTGCCATCACTGTCCTTGCCCTGTTCCTGCCGATAATGGGCGTCGCCTCTATCGTGATCACATTGATCGCAGCGTTGCTGTTTGCTGCTGAAGTGTTCAATCGTCCGGTGCTATCACGCGCGTTTGCGCGGGGTGTCAGCCAGAACGTGGTGGCTAAATACGAGCCCAGCTATTCGGCTGAGTCTGGCGGTGCACGTCGCCGCAAGGTGATTGTGATTTCTCGATACGACAGCGGCAAGGTGCGCGCCGAACTTAACGGCCCCCTCCTGTCGCTGTTGCCTATTTTGCAATGGGCAACGTTCGGCGCTATGGTGTTTCTG
>CAZUTB010000433.1:0-2205 GCA_964622905.1 uncultured Oscillospiraceae bacterium
GGGGCTTGCAGCCGCCGCTTCCGAAATCATCGGCGAGAGCAGGAAGGCGTAATCAAACCTTGTACGCAAAGCCCCTGCGCCCGCTCAGGAGCTTATCCGCAAAGCTGTTTGCGGAACGGCATTTCGCTTCATTTATACTGCTTACTGACTTTCCCCCTGCAATCCGACGGCCGCTGACCGTCGGATTTTCTTTTTTACAGCTATATATTCATGCGCGATTGATGCCGGAAAACGCTTTAGTGCCGCAAGCCGGCCGGTACAGCGCCTGCCGTAGGCTTGCAGATGGCGGCTTATCCCTTCCGGCGGCATAATAATGAATATCAGCGTCGCAAACCTGTCCATCTGAACAGTTACAAGAAGCTTTCCTATGCTGTATAATGTTTGCTGGTTACTTTATGCATTCATCCCCAAGGAAAAGGAGCTAATGCTATGAGTCGTCAGGCGCTTAATAAGACTGTCATTGCAGCTTCGCCCGAAACGCAGTCACGATGGTTAAAGCTGCTGCACAGCTATGGCGTTATCTACCTGTACGCAATGACCGGCTACGGCAAAACGGTGCAGGCAGATGCTTTTGCAGGTGCGCATTATCCGCTTTCCTTAAGGCTCAGCGTTTCCGAGGGGAATTGGTTTGCGCAGGCTCAGGCTTTTTTGCTGGAGAAGCGCAGGGGCAGGGAGCGCGCGCTGCTTATACTGGACGACCTGCAATGGCTGAGGGAAAAGCAGGAGCAGGCGGCAATATTCAACCTGCTGCTGGAGCAAAACCGCGCAAGCCGCCCCTCTCACATTCTTCTGCTCTCCCGCGCGGCGCTGCCTGAATACCTTGTCCCTTTGCAGCTGACAAAGCAGCTTGTCTGCGAGGATAAAGCGGCATTGCAGCTTGAGTCAGAGCAGGTGCGCGCACTGATAAGCGCGGCAGGCTTAACGGAGGATATGCGGGAGAACATCGCCGAGGCTTGCCTTAGGGCGACAAGCGGCTACGGCGTTGCGGTTTCGGCTTATTTGCAGCGGGCATTGGAAACGCCCGATGACGCAGCCACCGCCGAAAGCAAAGCGCGCCGCGATGTGTACAGCTATCTGGACAGCCGCCTCTTTGCTGCGTGGCCGAAGGAGCATCAGAATGCGCTGACAGCGCTAAGCATCTATGAACACTTCGATATAAATAAGGCGCAGGATTTGCTGGGAGAGCAGGCGGAGAGCCTGCTGCGGGATTTCCTGCGCATCGGCAGCTTTTTGAGCTTCAAAGCGCCGGAAACCTATACCATCCTTCCGTTTTTTCGGATATACCTTGGCGATAAGCTCGCGGCGCGCCCTCGGGACGAGCGGGAAGCAGTATATCTTGCCGCCGCAGAGGGCTGCGTAAAGCGGCGGGACTATGCGTCCGCGCTCCGCTTCTATCGGCTCTCGATGCATAAAAATCGCTTGGAGGACTTGATTCTGTTCCTGAGCGAAAATGCGGACGGCTGCTCCTTTGCAAGGCTGTGCGACGCGTATCTGCCCGATTTGCCCGAACGCCCCGACAGCCCGCGCTTGCTTGGCGCGCGGGCAATGCTTGCCGCCTATGGTATGCGCGTTAATGAAAACGAACGCTGCATTGCGCAGCTTAAGGCTATGGCGGAGCAGGAGAAAAACGTCGGAATTACGGGCGACGCAACCGCCGTGTATGTGCGCACGCTGATTGCCAATCCGCTGGGCAACGCCGAACAGCTCCGCGAAAATCTTGGGATTGTTGCGCGCTATGTGCGCAGGTACGGCGCAGCGCTTAACAATATTCTCCCCACAGGCAACCTGCCAAGCCTGATAAACGGCGGGCTTGACCTTCTGCCGTGGGAAAAGCGGAAGAAGCTGCTGTATCAGCCGGTGAAGGACTTGGCTGAGGCGGTGCTTGGCGTTGAGGCAATCGGCATTGCCGACACCGCAATGGGCGAGATTCTCTACGAGCAGAACGCCCGAATAGACGCAATGGCGCACCTTACACGCGCCCTCAGCGATGTTAACTTTGGCGGAAGCATCCGCGTGCAATATGCTGCCACCGCCATCATGTCGCGGCTGTTCCAAGCGGAAGGGCAGGCGGCAACGGCACAGAGCATCCTTGAAAAAACGCGGGAGCAGGCCGCTTTGAAGCATTATATGGAGCTGCTGCCCAATATTTCCGCAAGCCTTGTGCAGGGCGCGCTGCTGACCGGCGACGCCGCCGCGCTGCGGGCT
>CAZUTB010000434.1:0-2205 GCA_964622905.1 uncultured Oscillospiraceae bacterium
GGCTTTATTTAGGCCTGAAAATGTACTTGACAAGGACAATATATAAAAATATAATAAACACAACGAAAACGATTAAGTAACTTAGGTTGCTTTTTGAGAGGATAATAATGGCAACAATAAAGCAGATCGCGGAAATGTGCAATGTATCGGTAGCAACGGTGAGCAAAGCACTCAACAATGCAACTGATGTTGGTGCGGAAACGGCGGCTCGCGTGCGCGAGGCGGCGAAATCCGTAGGTTATTTTCCCAATTCCGCGGCTCGCGCCCTTAAAACCAATCGTTCCCATAATTTAGGCGTTTTGTTTAAGGACGCCACGCAAAGCGGCCTGACGCATGAATTTTTTTCGCTCATACTAAATAGCTTTAAGTGTGAAGCGGAGCGCTGCGGGTATGACAACACCTTTTTGAGTCAGAATATTGGCTCGAGCAAGATGAGCTATCTTGAGCACTGCCGCTACCGCAATTGTGACGGCGCTGTGATAGCGAGCGGAGAGTTTACAGATCCGGCTATAGTGGAGCTTGCAAACAGTTCAATACCCGTTGTTACTATAGATTATATTTTTGATAATTGCGGGGCGGTGCTTTCTGATAACGCTCAGAGTATGGAAGCGCTTGTAAGGCACGTTTATTTAAAGGGACACAGAAAAATAGCTTTTATTCATGGTGAGGACACAGCGGTAACGCGCACAAGGCTCGCCACTTTTTATAGAACGCTTGGCGAATTGAATGTTGAGGTACCTGATGATTATGTGGTTTCCGCCTATTATCACGAACCGCGTTCAAGCGGGCTGGCAACAAGGCGAATACTCGAATTAAAGGATAGGCCGACATGTATTTTTTATCCAGATGATTTTTCCTATATCGGCGGCATGAATGAAATAGAAAAGCATGGTCTTTGCATACCTGACGATATAAGCGTTGTCGGTTATGACGGAATAATCCTAAGCCGCGTATTCAGGCCTCGTTTGACCACTCTCATTCAGGATACGGACAGGATAGGCGCTGAGGCGGCGCGCTTGCTGGTTGAGGCTATCGAAAAGCCTAAAACCTATTTTCCAAAGCGGATAGTTATTCCAGGCCGTGTGCAGGACGGGGAAACGGTGAAGGACATAAACCGCATGATTTCATCAACTATTGACGGATAACATCCGCCGATTTAAGAAAAAAAACAGGAGGAAAAGAAATGAAAACGAGAACTTGGAAAGTGACCGCTCTCGCGCTTGCGCTCATAATGATCTGCAGCGCGTTTGTAGCCTGCGGCACTGCTCCCGCGGCAGCTCCCACAGAGTCCGCTGCGCCCGCTGCTTCAACGGAACCGACCGCTCCCACGGAGCCGGCTGCTTCCACGGAGCCCACAGAACCCGAAACTTCTGCAGAGCCCACCGGTGAGCTTCCACGCAATGAGACACTGTATTTTGCGGGTCAGCAATGGGGCGCCGTCAACGGTTGGAATCCCTTATCTGACGATATGAACAACGCCATGGCAATCACTCAGGCTGCCGGCGGCTCCCGTACTCCTATGTTTGAGACGTTGTATATGTACAACATGCTCGATGGCAGTATGACTCCGCTTATTGCTGACGGCGACGCGGTTTGGGCTGACGATAAGACCAGCGTGACCGTAAAAATCAAAGCGGCCGCCAAGTGGAGCGATGGCACTGCTATCACCGCTGACGATGTAGTTTATACCTGGGACAGCGATGTTAAGTATGCTAACGCTCAGGGCACCGGCTTCTCTCCCTATATTGAGAGCGTAGTCGCGCTTGACGCTTCAACCGTACAGATCAATTCCAAGCTTACCGATGATGGCAAGCCCGTTAATCCCCTTCAGGTTGCAACTTATCTAAGCCAGGTATATGTTATTCAGAAGGCATGGATACAGACTCTTGAAGCCCGTTGCACCGCCGACAATATTAAGCAGGATCCTGCTGACGACGTGGTTTGGTCAGGCCCGTACACCAAGTATTTCGCCGATGACCAGAAGGTCGTTCTTGTCCGTGATGATAATTACTGGGGTCAGGATGCTTCCATGTGGGGCAAGCTGCCTGTTCCCAAGTATCTTGCTCACACCATCTATGCTGATAACCCGGCAGGTCAGGTTGCCTTCGCAGCCGGCGAGGTCGATGTTTGCCAGCAGTTCATCTCCAACATTCAGGATCTGTGGGAGAAAGAGGGTCTGCCCATCTCCACTTATCTCGATGAAGC
>CAZUTB010000435.1:0-2199 GCA_964622905.1 uncultured Oscillospiraceae bacterium
CGAAAGCAGGAGAGAAAAGCATTTTTTCATTATTTTGTGCCGCTTCTCCGGAAAGAAGCGTTTCCTTTCAAAAATATCCGCGCGCGTCAGAAATACGCATTCGGAATTATACCATATAAGGAAAAGCTTTTCAATTCCTTTTCGCTTTGTGCGCCGCCACTTCGTGTAAACTTACTGTGAATCCTATGTGACTATGAAAACGCCGATGTTTGTGCTATAATCTGTTACGCCTAAATAATGAAACTTACGAAAGGCGAAGGCAAGCAGATGAAGAAAATCATAGCTCTCGTTCTCATTGCAATTTTGGCGGCGTTTCCGCTTTGCGCTCTTTGCGAAGGCGAAACGGATAGCATCGTCTATTCCCATATCGTAAAGGAAAAGGACCTGTTCTCGATAAGCGGAATCCTTGATACTGAAGGGCGAAACAGTGAGGCAAAGGTCGAGCTTTATGACGCAAGGCTGCTCACGTTAAGGCAGCTTGGCACAATTCCGTTAAGCGACGCGGACAAGATTGACCTTCAGGGAATCGTTGAGCCGCTTGTGAATAATCTCGCCTCCGCCGATGAAAAGACGGGGCTTCCGGTTTTCCCGTTTGCCGGCGAGATGGAGCTGCGCATATCATACTCCACCTCGGAGGCGGATGTGGCGCTTGCCTATCCTGTCTATTTCTGCGGAAAGAATCCCGTATGCTACAACCTCAATGATAAGATAACCTACAGCAATAAAACCCTCGGCAAGGAAACTCTTTCGGACGGAAGCTACAACACCGTTTGGGATCCGAGCGGAAAGCGCGAGCTTACGTTCACAATCCCCTCGGAGGTCACTCACGCAATGGTTCAGCTTGAGTGGATGTACGCGCAGAACGAGTATAAGCTGACCTGCTATGATAAGGACGGCGCAGCTCTTGAAACCTTTGACGCAAAGGATATGGAGCGCCTTTTTATACGCAATTTCTACCTGCCCGAGAACACGGTAAAATGCACGCTCAAGATAACCTCGTCAACGCGCGTGCTTAAGCTCAGCGAGCTTCATGTTTATGATATGGATAACCTTTCTGCGCAGGTTCAGCAGTGGGAGCCTACCCCAGATAAGGCGGATATAATGGTAATCTCCGCGCATCAGGACGACGAGCTTCTTTTCTTCGGCGCGACCATTCCGGACAGCGCGTCGCGCGGAAAGTCCATAGTCATGCTCTATATGGCAAACTGCGGCAGAGGCAGGTATGCCGAGGCACTTGCGGGAATGTGGTCCGTTGGCCTCAGGACAATGCCTGTGTTCCTAGGGCTTACCGATCAGGCGTTTCGCTCCAAGAGCGCCGCAATGAAGGAATGGCCGAAATATGAAACGGTCGATAAGCTTGTATACAATATCCGCAAGTATCAGCCCGAGGTTGTGGTAACGCACGATGTAAAGGGCGAGTACGGGCATATGCAGCACAAGCTGACCTCCGAGTATGTCGAGCGCGCCGTGAAGCTTGCGGGCAGCTCCGATTATGTATGCAAGCTTGATAAGTCGCTCAAGCCGTGGACGGTCAAAAAGTTCTATATTCATCTCTATTCTCAGAATGTAATGCATTTAGCCTCCGATGTGCCTAATGATTTCTTCGGCGGCTTTACCCTGCAGGAGGCGGCGACCATCGCCTACGATAAGCACTACACCCAGCATGGGCATTACACAATGGAGAATCAGGGCGCAAAGTATGACAACACTGCGTTCGGGCTTGTATCGACAACGGTGGGTCAGGACGAAAACAAGAACGATTTATACGAGCATCTGGAGTGATTGCCGGTCAGCCCGCTAAGCAGTAATCCTTATAAAGCAATAAGCAAAACCGGACGGCGTTCGTCCGGAAAGTATGACATAATCGGTTTTTCGGTTATGTCATATTTGTTTACCAAAAACAATAATTTTTCAAAAATGGTAAATAGAATTTTGTCGGAATTCGGATTCTTCTCCCGCAAAGGTATGCTTATATTGCTCAATGATTTTCATTTCATAAACAAAAGCAGCGGCATCCGACCGAAGCCGAATGCCGTTGCTCTTGTACTCTGATTGTTATAAAACCCCGACGGTATCTCTTGGGAAGCAATGAAGGGGGTTCCTTCATTTGAAATCCGCAGGGGCAGCTTTGCCGCCCCGAGGAGTGACCGGAGGTCGTTTCCTTACACCATTTCCTTTACGTAGAGGCGCAGCCGAACA
>CAZUTB010000436.1:0-2196 GCA_964622905.1 uncultured Oscillospiraceae bacterium
CGGCGGAATCATCATTGGCGGAAAGCCATGGAGCGGCGCGCACAACGTTGGCAGCGAGATAGGGCATATGGTTATTGAGGTTGACGGCGAAACCTGCAACTGCGGCAAAAAGGGCTGCCTTGAGCGCTATACCAGCGCTACCGCAATAGACAGGCTTGCGCGGCAGGCGCTGACCGGACACAAGGAGTCCGCGCTCTACGGAGCCTGCGGCGGCGACCTGAATAAAATCAGCGCAAAGATGGTTTTCGACCTTGCGAAAAAGGGCGACGAAATCGCTTTGCAGGTTTTCAATAAGTATGTAAAGTATCTCTCCATCGTTATCAGCAACATAATAATGATTCTTGACCCCGAGATGATTATCTTAGGCGGCGGAGTAAGCAAATGCGGCGACTTCCTGCTTAACGCAATCCGCGAGGAAGTGCCGAAGTATATTCTCTACAAGACAGTTCCCTATTCCACAATAGAGCTTGCAAAGCTTGGAAACGACGCAGGAATTATCGGCGCCGCGATGCTCGGCAAGAATATTTAAGCGGAGAATGCAATGCTGTATCAGCTATCGGACGGAGTAAACGAGATAGGGATTGACGAAATAACGCCGGACAAGCTCTGCTTCGGCGTTATCAGCCTTGAGGACGCGGAAAAGGTAAGCGAAAGATTCGGCTTTTCGGAGCAAACAATTGAGGAATGCAGGAGCAATTCCGATACCCGCCGCGCCTCGCTTTTCGTTTACGATGATTATTCCTTCGGGCTTATGAACCTGCTCGACAGAGGGCATATCCTGGGCGACCGCGACAGAATAGCCTTTTACCTGAAAAAGGATATGTTCCTGCTCGTGGACGTGCATGACGCGGATAAATCCACAACGGAAATCTTCTCCCGCGCGCTTGCGCGCTGCGAAAAGGGCGCGGTGACAACGGAGAAGATTGTTTATGCCGTTCTCGAGCAGCTGATACTGCATGACGACCAGATGCTTGCCGCATTTGAAACCCGCCTGCAAAAGCTGGAGGACAAGCTCAATTCCGATAAGGATGACGAGAAATTCCCGAAAAAGCTTGCTCTGGTCAAGAAGGAAATCCTACTGATGCGCAATTACTACGAGCAGCTTGTGGACATAGGCGAAATGCTTGCGGAGGACGCAAACGACCTGTTCTCCAAGGAGGATTTGCGCTATTTCACCATCTTTACCGGCAAGGCGCGCAGGCTTTCCGACCATACGCTGATGCTTCACGAGAACGCGGTTCAGGTTCGCGAGGCTTATCAGGCGCAGATGGACAACAAGCTCAACAAGATAATGAAGGTGCTTACCGTGCTTACAGCGGTTTTTCAGCCGCTGACGCTCATAGTAGGCTGGTACGGAATGAATTTCTCCAAGATGCCGCTCCTCGAATGGGAATACGGCTATCCCTTCATCATTCTGGTAAGCATACTTGTTTCCGCTGCAATAGTGCTTGTGTTCAGGAAGAAGAAATGGCTCTAAATCGGTTTTTGACAGACTAGAGGAGGGTAATATGGACAAAGTTTTTCGCCGCACAAAAATAGTCTGCACGCTGGGTCCTGCCGTTTATGAGCGCGGGCTTATGCGCGATTTGATCTTAGCGGGCATGGACGTTGCGCGCTTCAACTTTTCGCACGGAACGCGCGAGGACCATGTTAAGCACCTTAAGGAGCTTATCGCACTGCGCACGGAGCTTGACGCTCCCGTTGCCGCGCTGCTTGACACAAAGGGTCCCGAGATACGCATAGGCAAGTTCAAGAACGGTCCTGTAACCCTTAAGGCAGGGCAGCTCTTCACCCTGACAACTCAGCCCTGCGACGGCGACGAAAACCGCGTGTTCATTACCTATGCAGAGCTTCCTAAGGACGTGAGCGTCGGAACGAGCGTGCTTATCGACGACGGGCTTGTTGCCCTCAAGGTTGAGCGCGTTACAGAAACAGACATTGTTTGCAGCGTTCTCAACGGCGGCGAGCTTTCCGACCAGAAGGGCGTAAACGTCCCGGGCGCGAAGCTTTCTATGCCCTTTATATCGGACAGGGACCGCGACGACATCGTATACGGAGTTCAGAACGGCTTCGATTTCATAGCCGCGTCCTTTACGAGAACCGCCTCGGACATACTTCAAATTAGGGAGCTGCTCTCCAAGTGAAGTGCACCCCCAAAGTTAGACAGTATGGTATACTGTAAATAACTTTGGGGGG
>CAZUTB010000437.1:0-2195 GCA_964622905.1 uncultured Oscillospiraceae bacterium
CCTTCGGAAGCGGTAAGCGCCGAAAACGCGCAGTTGCCAAGCCCCTCCGCCTCGGGGCTGTCGGTAAGGCGAATTCCGCCGCCCTGCGCGTCAAAGCAGAGCGCGCCCTTTTCATCGGGCGCAATTAGCTTACCCGCCGCGTCAACAGAGCGCCAGAGCGGAGACGACGCGCTGAAATCCGCGTCCGCCGAGAACAGCTCGCTTTCGTCGATGAGCTGAATTTTGCCGTCCATAAGGCGGAAGCCCGAATCCCACTCGTTCACATTACCGTTCAAATCGAATATGCCCGCGGGCGATTTATCGTGCGCCCATAAAACAGGACCGCTTCCGGTAAGCGTCGTTCCCTCGCCGCAGAGCGTTCCCCTCTGCTCTTTGCTGAAATAATCATGCCCTGCGTCGTTATTCCCGTCCGGAAGGAATCCGCTTTTGCGGCAAGCCTTGGCAATGCTCATTCGCGCGCCGAAGGGAGTCAGGGCAAAGCCGCTGCCCTTTTTTCGGCACAGCTCCGCCGCCGCGTCATAGCTCACCCCATGCAGAGGCGCGCTCATCGGCAGAGAGCAGGCGCTTTCTCCATGCATTGACGAAATATACTTTCCAACCCAAACCTCTTTGCCGCCTGCCGAATAGCCGCAGACGCGCGACATTATAGACGGGTTTGAATACTCATCGAAGATTACAGCGTTTTCTCCGCGCGATAAAAGGTTAATCGCGCTCTGCAATTCGCGCATATCCGAAAAGCTCTTTGCGCTGCTTACAAGGGACGCGGCGGAGAAAGCCGCCTCCGATACTTCTCCGCTTCGGGAATAAATGCCATACTCAGACTTAAATACGTCAATAAGAGCCTGTCTTTTAGCTTCATTCATTGATTGCTCACCCAACCTTTAAGGCGATTATAGTTGACAAAAAAGGCGCATGGGCAATATAATTTATTACGATTTCGGAAATGGAACATATCGTCTGATTTTGGAGGTGCTTATGCCTTATCCATATATGGCAACGCTGCCCATCTGGATTACAAAATGCGAAAACGCGGTGGTTACGGACCTCAGCGTGCTTGAAAATGACAATTATCACAACCTGATTATTCAGGTGACCGCAGGCTCGTGCGATGTGCAATACTCCGGCGAAAGCCATGAGCTGAGAACGCGCTCCGTGCTGTTTTTAGGCAGGAACACCTCGGCTGTCTTAAAGGTAAGCGAGCAGAATGTGTGCAGATACATCCTATTTGTGTTTACAGAAATCCGGCAGGCCGCGAAATCACCCACGCTTGACCTTAATAAGCTCTGCCTTGCCGCGCCGCTCGTGGATTCCTTCTTTTCACAGAAGACACGTTTCTGCATTCTAGAGGACAGGGAGTACATCAACTCCACGATGGGTCAGCTCCTATACGAATGGGGGCACGATTTGGGCGAAAAGAACATAATGCTCCGCGCGACAATGGAAGACCTTTTCGTCAAGCTTGCGCGCTCCTTTCACCAGAAGGTGCGCAATTACAGCGTGCATTATCTTACGCAGGCAAAGAACTATATAAACGACCACTTTCAGGAGGAGCTGACCGTTGAGGCTGTCGCCTCGGAGGTGGGCATAAGCCGCTCCTATATGGAAGCTCTTTTCGGAAAATACGCAAGGATGGGAATGGTTGATTATATACAGGCGGTGCGCTGTGACCATGCCGCGCAGCTGCTTTCTTCGACCCGTTTTGCCGTAATGGACATAGCAATGGAATCCGGCTTCAACAGCCGCCAGCACTTTGCAAGGGTGTTCGGCAAGGTATACGGAATGACGCCCTCAGCGTTTCGGAAAAGAAACACGGTAAAGGCAAAAAGAGAAAAGGGATGACGGAGCGGAGAAGCTAAACAGCCGAATATCATTCTCATATTTTTGTAAACAAATTTGTTAATCCATGCCGAAAAGGGAGCCCTCCGAGCAGGATGGCTCCCTTGAGTGTTTGATTACTCTATTCTGTTTACAATAATCGCTTTGCTGTTATTCCTCTGCTTCCGGAATGACAACACCATCGCAGCTAAGCTCGCGGATTTCCTTGTCCCCAAGCTCAAGCGCAGCAGCGGCGCTTTGCTCCGTTACCCAAGCCGTACCGTCAAAGTAATATACCGCAAGCCTTTGGCTGTAGGTTTCGGTATCGTACAGGGCAAGCTGCAACTCATATTGTCCTGCCGGCACATAGATGACAACCT
>CAZUTB010000438.1:0-2195 GCA_964622905.1 uncultured Oscillospiraceae bacterium
CATTGCGACTACAGCTTCCACATGGCGGTGACTTGGTGGGGCGAGCAGGTCTTCAATGAAATGAAGGAGGTGGTCGACCGCGGCATCAACACCTTCAAGCATTTCATGGCCTACAAGGGCGCGCTGATGGTGAACGACGACGAGATGTTCGCCAGTTTCAGCCGCTGCCGCGATCTTGGCGCGCTGCCCTTCGTGCATCAGTGGCTTGTGGACGGGAATCCCTACAGCCTTGACGAAAGGTACCGCGAGGGGCTTGACATAGTTGCGTATCTCTACAACAAGTCCATTGAGCAGAACGGCTTCAACAACGCGGTTTATAATCAGAAATGCCAGTTTGAGGACGTTTATAAGGTTGGAGTGCTTGACCTTGAGCGCGGGCTGCTTGACAAGGCGAGCAAGTATCCTTGGCAGACGGACACCTGCATCGGCGGCTGGTTCTATGACGCGAAATGCCCCTTCAAGCGCCCTGCCGAGATAATTGATATGCTTATCGACATCGTTGCAAAGAACGGCTGTCTTTTGCTCAATATCCTCCAGCGTCCGGACGGCTCCATAGACGATGAAACCGAGTTCATCCTCTCCGAGCTTGCGGACTGGTTCAGCCTTTATGCGGATTCCATCCACGGAACAAGGCCTTGGAAGACCATCGGCGAGGGCGAAAAGAAGCCCGAAGCAGGCAGCTTCCATGAGGGCGCTGTCGAGTGGCGGCAGACAGATGTAAGGTACACCGCAAAGGGCAATAGGGTTTATGCCTTCCTGCTTGGCGCAAAGGCGGGGCAAGCCGCTGTGCTGAGAAGCTTCAATGAGGGCGAAAGGGTTCTGAGCGTAACGCTTGGCGGAACCTTAGAGCTTAACTTTGTGCATGAATTCGGAGTGCTCACCGTTGAGCTTCCCGAGCGCCTCCCGAGCGATTACACGAATGTACTGACCATTGAGCTTGAGGGCGACCAGACCGGCAGAGCCGAGTAAGAATACCTGCGGGAGAAGGCGAAAAGGAAAATAAAATCGCTTTCTCCCGCCATGCGGTTTATGGTAGAATAGAGATAGAGCAATGAAAAACGGTTAATGCTGCGCTGCGGACGAGGATAAGGAGTGTTCATTTTGTTTTTACGAAAATTAAAGACGGGCGCGCAGGAACACCATATCTTTATCAGCAGGCGGCTTTTGCTTAAAATGCTCGCCTCTTATCTTGCCGTTGCGCTGCTTCCGCTTTTGTTCAGCAATATTCAGTATCTGCGGCAGGTGGACAAGGCGTTTGAAACGGAAAAGCAGGAGATTTCCACAATCCTTCGCCAGTCGCGGGACAGGTATGACGAGGAGATTTCGGCGCTCGAAAAGGTGTATACAATAGTCATATCCGACAGCGAGCTGCTCAAGGTGAGCAGCTCCGTCAATCCGCTCATCAGCAAGAAAAATGTATATGATTTCGTAAAGGCGCAGCACAGAATTTATCAGATTTCCAAGAGCTTTGACCTTATCGACGATATGATTTTTTACAACATTCCCGAGAAATTTGCTATAACTGCCAATACAACCTATCTGAAGCCGGAGCTGCTTCCCAAGGCGATGGAAAGCCGTCGGAAGGGCTACGAGTGGCCAAGCGAAATTATAGAAAGCCTCAGCGCAAAGGAGCGCTATATCCGTAAATGGGTTTATCTGCCGTCATCTGCGGGCGACGGCGCGCTTGCCGTGTACATAAACACCGTTTACATGAACAATTACAACAATGTTATCCTCTATGTTATGGCTCCCGCGCAGCTTGACAGCCTGCTCAGCAACGACAGCAAGGCGCTTATTCTTGTGTATAACGAGGATGGTGAGCGGCTTTCGGGCATTCCCGCCTATCCGGTTACCGATGATGAAATTCTTGCGGCGCCGGAGGACGGAACGATAACGACGAAGGATAACGAGCGCTATCTTGTTTCGTTCGTAAATTCTGCTATAACCTCGCACAGGCTTTGCGCGCTTACGCCGTATTCCGCAATAGAAAGCGGAATTATACCCATCCGCAACTCAAATCTTACGTATTTTCTCGTTATCCTGCTCTGCACGCTGGTTATATGCATAACGGCTGCGTGGGTTTCCGCAAAGCCGCTTGACGATATGATGCGCTTCCTCTTTGGCGAGGACGGCGAAAGCGTTGCCCGTGCGCTGAACTGGAAGAAGGTTGATGAGAAAATTCATGCAATCTTCAA
>CAZUTB010000439.1:0-2187 GCA_964622905.1 uncultured Oscillospiraceae bacterium
AAGCTCATCGCGGAAGAAGGGAGTCGGCTCGTCGCCGCAATGGGTTCCATCCAGAAGAAGCAGGTCGGAAAAGCATCCGTAGGGCTTGAAGGCATCAAGGGTAAGAGGCTGCACCTTAACTGAACGCATTAAGAATCTCTCCTTTAATAATGTAAATTGAATGCATAAATTGTACGCCGCGGAATGCGGAGGCGCAATGCATATATTGCGGTACTTGCTTTATATGTATAACAATGTCGCTTACTTTGCCTCGGGAGCAGCTTCCTGAGCTGCGGCTTCGCCCTCTGCCTTAACGGGAGCGGCTTCCTGCGCGGCAGCGTTCTTTTTCTTCTGCTCTGCATTGAGGCGGCGCTTGACTATCTGCGCGGTAACATCCATGAGCGCTTCAACAATCATCGCAATCCCGATAAACACGGTTGTTACACTGGGCGCGAGGATTCCGACAAGACCGAGGATGAGCGAAACGGCAGCGCCGATGATATAGACCCACCATTTTTCAATCTTCCAGCGGAACGCATCCAAAGCCATTTGCAGCTTGAGGAGCGAGCCGAGAATCAGCACAGAGCCGCAAAGGAATAAGAAGAAGCTTTCAAGCTTATCGGGATAAACGGCGATAATCGCGCCGAAAGCCGTTATTGCAAGTCCAAAAGCGAACGCATAGGTTTCATCCTCGGGCTTAGGCGGCTTACGGAGATATCGAATTATCCATACAATGCCCAGCGCTACAAGAGCGATGGCAAGCCCATAAATTACTATACGTGCCGCATCGTCCTTGAAAAGCAGCATACAAATTCCGATTACCGCATAAACGGCGACGGCAAGCCAGCTCGCCGTTTTTGCCATAATCTGATCCATTTTTTCCGAATTTGTTTTTTGCTGAGTACCCTTATCTTTTTTCATACGCTTATCCTCCAAGACAAACTGTAGGTTTACGCCTGTAAGGATATAGTAGCATTATAAAGCACTAAAGTCAAATAATATCCTCGCCGATTTCGGTTCTTTCGAGGTACGCGGAATGAGCGCCCAGAAGTCTTTCGCGGCGCAGAAGGCGCTGTGCGGGGCAGTCCGAGATATTGCTGCGGGCATAAATAGGCGCAAGGAACTTTTCCTCGCCGAAGCCGCGCTCAATAAGCCCCTTCTTCGATACCTCAAGCAGCTTTTGCATAAGCTCCGTTATCTCCGCCTTATCCGCGAAGGAAACAGCGCCGAGGGACGCCTGACGGTTGCGCTCGTTAGGCTCGGGCATTTCGTGGCGGGAATCAAAATCGCGGGCAATTTCGAGCGTTTCCGAAAGCCTTTTGCGAAGCCCAAGGTTAAAGGCGCTTGGCGCAAAGGAGTCTGTAAAGGGCTGAGAGCAGAGGATTCTGTACTCAGTTGTTCCGTAGGCGGTTGTTACAATATTCCTCTCAAGGTCGAGCTGATGAATATCCTCGGGCAGAGCATCCTTGCTCTCAAGGTATTTTCCGACAGGCTCGGGCCAGAAAATTTCCGTCTTCCCGCCGCGCTCGCGCATGAAAATGCATATATCCTTATAGCTTTCGGCAATCTCGCGAACGCTGCGCGTTCCGAGCTTCTGCGCGCCGACAAGCCCAATCTCCGCAAACGGCGAGGTCATGTAAAGCTCGTTTCTTGCGCAGATATACTGCTTCTGCTCAATATGCGCGGGCGAATCGGCGAAAAGCAGAATATTGAGCCAGTCAAGGCGGGTAAAGGTTTCAAAGATAAGCGGAAGCTCCTCCTCGGTGGTGTTGAAATGCACCTGCTCCGAGGAAACCATACAATAAAAATCCTTATGGAAGCGCCGCTTAACGGGATGCTCGCGGAAATACTCCGCGATATTCATGGTAAGCTCAGATTCCACAAGGTGAGGCGAGGTCTTTACAATGTTGGGGTTATAGCCGACTCCCATTATAGCGTGGCTGAAGGGCCTTAAAGCCCCCTGCGCCGCCCTCAGCGTTTCGCGGAAGCGATGGTATATCGAAATCAAATCGGGCGCGCTTGCCATTGCGAACTCGATATTTTCAAAGCAGGTATCGAAGGTGAACACATTGCCCTTTGCGTCCTTAGCCTTGAGCGGAAGCCCGTTCTTATCGCGGCGGACAATCTCATAGCCCAAGGCGCAGACGGCGCTGAAAAGCGGCTCGACAACAGCAAGGTCGATTGCGGGCGCGGAAGTGTTGACAAGCG
>CAZUTB010000440.1:0-2184 GCA_964622905.1 uncultured Oscillospiraceae bacterium
CGCCGTCTGCGGGGGCAGGGCTGTGCAGGAACGAATACACGTTTCAGGAAAAGTAAACGCCTACTTAGGCAAAGGAGAGCTTTCGTTTGTATCATAATTCCAGAAATGAGGACTATCGGTTTCCGCTCGGCGCTGTTAAGGCGGGCGAAAGGGTAAGGCTGCGCGTTGTTGCGCCCGAGAATGCAGAGAGGGTATTTCTGCGTTCATGGGACGGCTGCGAATGCCTTGTGCCTATGGCGAATATTGGGAATAATATCTACGAGGCGACCATGAGAGCGCCGGACGCGCCCGGGCTTTGGTGGTACTGCTTCAAGGCGGAAACCGATACGCAGACCCTCTGGTATGGCAATAATGAGGCGAAGACGGGCGGCGAGGGCAGGCAGTACGATTATGAGCCGCCGTCCTATCAGGTTACGGTGTATTCCGGCAGCTTCGAGCCTCCGAAATGGCTTCGCAACGGAATTATGTACCAGATTTTCCCCGACCGCTTTCGCAGAGCGCCCACCGAGTCTGTCTGCGGCAGAACGGATATTGTGATTCACGAAAGCTGGAGCGATAAGCCGCTCACCGAGGTGAACCATGAAACCGGCGATAATATGGCGAACGATTTCTTCTGCGGAACGCTGACGGGAATAAAGGAAAAGCTCGGCTATCTTGAGAAGCTTGGGGTTACGGTGCTTTACCTCAATCCCGTTTTCTCCGCGCACTCAAACCACCGCTATGATACCGCCGATTACAGCAAAATTGACCCGCTGCTCGGGACTAACGCGGAGTTTGCGGATATGTGCGCGGAGGCGAAAAAGCACGGAATCCGCGTTATGCTCGACGGCGTTTTCAGCCATACCGGCTCGGACAGCGTGTATTTCAACAAGGATAAGCGCTTCGGCGAGGGCGGGGCTTACAACGATAAGAGCAGCCCGTACTATAACTGGTACAGCTTCAAAAACTGGCCCAACGAGTACGATTGCTGGTGGAATTTCCCCACGCTCCCGAATGTTTCCGAGCTTTACCCGAGCTATCTTGATTACATCATTGAGGGCGAGGACAGCATAATAAAGCAGTGGCTCAGGCGCGGCTCAAGCGGCTGGAGGCTGGATGTAGCGGACGAGCTTCCCATGCCCTTTCTGCGCGCGCTTCGCCATGCCGTAAAGGAAACGGACGCGGACGCGGCAATCCTGGGCGAGGTTTGGGAGGACGCAAGCCACAAGACTGCGTATGGCGAGCTGCGCTCCTACTGCGTTGGCGATACGCTTGACACCGTTATGAATTACCCGCTCTACGATGCTTTGATAGCCTTCCTTACAGGCAGAATTACGGCGGGCGAAACGGCGGAGCGCATAAGCATTATGTGCGAAAACTATCCGACGCCCTTCCTTTACTCGCTTATGAACCTTACCGGAAGCCATGACCGCGCGCGAATCCTCAATGTGCTTGCAGAAAAGGACGGCGAGAGCCTTCCGAGGGAAAAGCGCGGAGAAATGGCGCTTACCGCCGCCGAAAGAGCGACGGCTGTCGCTCGTTATAAGATGTTCCTGCGCTTTGTGATGTGCTTCCCCGGTATGCCGTCCGTCTATTACGGCGACGAGGCGGGAATGGAGGGCGCTGCCGACCCGTGCTGCCGCGCTCCGTACCCTTGGGGGAATATCGACGAAAGCGTTTATGATTTCACCCGAGGCGAAATTATGGCGCGAATGGAAAACGAGGTTCTCCGAAACGGCAATGTGTCGGTTGCGGCAATTTCGGACGACGTGCTTATGCTAAGGCGCGAGATTACGGGCGGTAAGGACGTTTTCGGAAGCCCCGCAAAGAACGCCAAGGCGCTGCTTTTCCTGAACCGCTCCGAAACGGCGCAGCGCGTGCCTATCCCGCATGAGCTTAACTATGCGAGCTTCCGCCCCGTCGGCGGCGAGCCGTCCCTCTCGCTTGCGGGCGATACATGGATTCTGTGGCTGAAGCCCCTTGCTGCCTGCCTCTATCTAGAGGAATAATACCCCGCGACCCAACGGAGGTGTTGCTTTGTGGCGATATTCGGTATAGTCTGCCTGTGCGCGCTTATCCTTGCGCTTGTCGTGCTTCTGATAGTGCGGCGAATGTTTTCCTTTGCCTTCGGGCGCTTTGACGAAAACAGGAAGGTGAAAGCGGCAATGCCCTCCGTAACTCCCGAAAGCGTAAGGGAGGAATATA
>CAZUTB010000441.1:0-2177 GCA_964622905.1 uncultured Oscillospiraceae bacterium
AAATCGTCTTACGATTACCATTTCGGACGACGGCTGCGGAATGAGCAGCGAAATGCTCGAAAATGTCAAAAGCCCGTTCACGACCTCCCGCACCACACGCAGGGTAGGCTTGGGGATTCCTCTGCTTACCGAGAACGCGCAGATGACGGGCGGAGACGTTACAATAGAAAGCGAGCTTGGCAAGGGGACAACGCTTACCGCTGTGTTCTTTCAGGATAATATCGACTGCCTTCCGCTTGGCGACCTTGCGGCAACGGTTCAGTCAATAATTCTGGCTAATCCCGAATCGCCGGATTTCGACTTCATCGCGAGGTCCGAAAAGGGCGAGGGAGAGGTTGACACAAGGAGCATTCGTCCGCTTATAGACCCGCTGCCGCTTTCGGAGCCTGATATCATCAGCTGGATTGGCTCGGCAGGTAACGATGAATTAGTAAGTATACTGGGAGGGACAGATAATGAAAACGTTAGCGGAACTTGAGGCTATTCGCCAGAAGACGCTCGACCGCGTAGGTCTGCGCGTTGATAAGGACGGAGCCCGCGTTGTAGTCGGCATGGCTACCTGCGGCATCGCCGCCGGCGCTCGTCCCGTGCTGCTTTCCTTCGTTGAGGAAATCAAGAAGCAAGGGCTTGACAATGTAACCGTTTCCCAGACCGGCTGCGTCGGTATGTGCCGTCTTGAGCCGATGGTGGATGTATACATCCCCGGCAAGGAAAAGGTAACCTATGTAAAGATGAAGCCTGATATGGTGGAGCGCATCGTTAAGGAGCATATCGCGGGCGGAAATCCCGTCTACGAATATACCATCGGCGCCGCCGAGCAGAGCAAATAACGGAAGCAGAGGAGGAAAATAACGCATGGAACTCTTTCGTTCTCAAGTACTGATTTGCGGCGGCACAGGCTGCAGCTCGTCCGGCTCCGGAGAGCTTATCCGCCTTTTTGAGGAAAAGATTGCGGAGAACGGTCTTGATAAGGAAATCAAAGTTGTCCGCACCGGCTGCTTTGGTCTTTGCCAGGCAGGTCCGGTAGTCATCGTATACCCCGAAGGAACGTTCTACAGCCGCGTTAAGGCGGAGGATGTCGAGGAAATCGTCACCGAGCATCTGCTCAAGGGACGTCCCGTTTCCCGCCTTGAGTATAAGGATAAAACCGTTCAGTCCAATGTAGAAAAGTCCCTTGAGGAAATCGGCTTCTACAAGAAGCAGAAGCGTATTGCGCTTCGCAACTGCGGCAGAATCGATCCCGAGAACATCGACGAATATATCGCGTTTGACGGCTATAAGGCTCTTGCAAAGGTGCTTACGTCCATGACCCCCGAACAGGTCATCGACGAAATCACCCGCTCCGGTCTTCGCGGACGCGGCGGCGCAGGCTTCCCCACGGGAAGAAAGTGGCTGTTTGCGTATAACTCCAAGAACGACCAGAAGTACGTTGCCTGCAACGCCGATGAGGGCGACCCCGGCGCGTTCATGGACAGAAGCGTTCTTGAAGGCGACCCGCACGCCGTAATCGAGGCAATGGCTATCGCCGGTTATGCTATCGGCGCAAGCGAGGGCTATATCTACCTCCGCGCCGAGTACCCCATCGCCGTAAAGCGCCTTAACGTTGCTATCGGTCAGGCTCGCGAGTACGGTCTGCTCGGAAAGAACATTTTCGAGAGTGGCTTCAACTTTGACCTGCATATCCGCCTTGGCGCAGGCGCGTTCGTCTGCGGCGAGGAAACCGCTCTTATGGCGTCCGTTGAGGGCAAGCGCGGCGAGCCGCGCGTCCGTCCTCCGTTCCCGGCGGTCAAGGGTCTGTTCGGCAAGCCTACCGTTCTTAACAATGTTGAGACCTACGCCAACATCTGCCAGATTATTCTGAACGGCGCGGATTGGTTCGCCTCCATGGGCACCGAAAAGTCCAAGGGCACCAAGGTTTTCGCTCTGGGCGGAAAGATTGTCAATACCGGACTTGTTGAAATTCCTATGGGAACCACCCTCCGCGAGATTATCTTTGATATCGGCGGCGGAATCCCGAACGGAAAGAAGTTCAAGGCGGCGCAGACCGGCGGACCTTCCGGCGGCTGCATTCCCGCGGAGCATCTGGATGTTCCTATCGACTATGATAACCTTATCGCCATCGGCTCCATGATGGGCTCTGGCGGTATGATCGTCATGGACGAGGATAACTGCATGGT
>CAZUTB010000442.1:0-2174 GCA_964622905.1 uncultured Oscillospiraceae bacterium
CTATGCTGCTTGGGCGCGAGAGTGCCAAAAAGAGCGCTGCGCTTGACTTGCTTGCGCTTGTCGGAATGGATCATAAGAAGAACAGCCGCCTTTTTCAGCTCTCCGGCGGCGAGCAGCAGCGGGTTGCGATAGCAATAGCGCTGGCTAACCGTCCTTCGGTCTTGCTTGCGGATGAGCCGACAGGCTCTGTTGACGCAAAGACGGGCGAAAACGTTCTGAACGTCTTCCGTCAGGTGAATAAGGAGCTGCACACCACGGTCGTTATAGTAACGCATGACAGGCAGCTTGCGAAAAAGGTCAACCGCGTCGTTTCCATCAGGGACGGAAAGATAGCCTCGGAGCGCCTTATGAAGGAAAGCTACCGCGAGCGCCTGAGCGAAATAACCTCGCAGATTGAAGAGGAAAAGGTTCAGGACGAGTTTGTTGTCATCGACCGCGCGGGACGGATTCAGCTTCCGCGCGACGCTCTGGAGAGAATAGGCGCTACGGACAGCAAAATGGTTATGGAAGTAGAAGAAAACAGAATCGTATTGAAGGGTACTGCCAAGAATGATTAGCAGTTTGAAAGGTGGCTTTCCAATGAAAAAGGCAATCGCGCTGATATTGCTTCTCGCAATGTCGCTCCTGTCGGTCTCCTCAGCCTCGGCATCGTGGATAAATCCCGCTGAGGGGGGCGCAGCGGAAGCCGCGCCCGCAAGCGCGCTTTCGGCAGCCTCCGAAAATGAAGGCACGGTTAAATTCTCGGCGAGCATACTCGGGACTGACGAGCTTAAGCGCTTTTCCTCCTTCACCGAGGCGGACGGAGTGTATTCCGTTCGCTCGTATGCGGCGGACACCGCTCTGCGAAGTCTCGCCTCAGGCTCGTCAAACGGCTGCTTTTTTACCGTAGAAATCTGCGGAGCGGAGGAGCTTGGAATAGCAGAGCCTGTTCTGACCGCCTATTACCGCGCATCGCAAGCGACAAACGCCTCTGCAATAGTGATAGCCGCTGACGGAAAGCGCTTTACCTTCAGCGCAAAGAGCGAAATGAAGCTTGTGGGAAGGCGTTATCTGGAGGTTGTCAAAGCGCCGCTCACCGCAGAGGGGCTTGCGTTCCTTGCCTCGCTTGAAAGCGCGGATAACGTCAGTCTTCGTCTTTGCGGCGATAGGGTTTATACAACCGAGATAAAGAAAAGCGCGCAGAGCGGAATTGCGCTTATAGAGGCGCAGTCCCTCAGCGCGTCAAAGGCGGTCCTTGACTTCCTCAGCCCGCTCCTTGGCGGAGATTATACTCTTTGGAATTTGAGCGCGGGCTGGTGGGAGGCAGGAAACGGCTTCGCTCCCGCGTTTGAGGCTGCCGATGTAGCACAGGCGGATGATTACAAGGTAAGCTATGATGAAATCGGAATGCTTGCCTCGGGCGACAGCTCTTCCTCGGTAAAAGCCGTTCAGACTATGCTGATAAGCTCAGGCTTCATGTACGGAACTGCATCGCAGAGCTTTAATGAGGAAACCCGCACCGCGGTTATAAGCGCTCAGAAGTACTTCGGGCTTATCGAAACCGGCTGCGTTACTCCGGAGCTTGTCGCCTGCCTAAACGGAAACGCTCCCGCTAAGGAAACTAAAACCGCTTCCGAGACGGAAATGCTCAGCTTTGACGGCAAGGTGGGAATTGCAATTAAGCGCGCGTGGTTTGCCAAAGGAATCGCGCCCCGTAAGGGCGATGCTTCGCAAGCGATAAAGCCTGCCAACGGCGATAACCTTTTCATTGTCGCTGCCGGAAGTCTGCTTGGCACGGTTAGCCCCGCTTTGCGGCTCTACCGCGATTTGACCGCGTATTTTGTCTGCGGTGATTACAGGTATGAGGCTTCGCTCGTATGCGAGGCGGATGAGGGCAAAGCCTTTATCACAGAGGCGCTCCCGCTTTCCGAGTCAAGGCTTGTAATCTATGCCGAGCTTCCGTCGCCCGCAGCTTCGCTTACCGGCTGGAAGCTTGTAGTGACCTTCGGCGATATCGAAAAAACATGGGTTTTGGGGAACTGATTTCAAGTTAATTAATGAAGCTCCGCTCTTTATCGGGCGGAGCTTTGAGCTTGTCAAAAAAGTGTTTTTGACAAGCTTTCGCTGCACGTCTGCCATGCAGACGCGCAGCGAGTCTGCATCATTTTCTTGTTCGGCTTTCAGCCTCACGGTCA
>CAZUTB010000443.1:0-2173 GCA_964622905.1 uncultured Oscillospiraceae bacterium
TTTGAGAGCCACACTCCTTCCAATATCATCAAGGCTTATCAGCCTTTGACTGCGCCAACCATGATTCCCTTGATAAAGAACCGCTGAAAATAGGGGTAAACCAGCAGAATGGGCAGAACAACAATCATCGAAACCGTCATCTTTATGGACGTAGGCGTTTGAGTTATCGTGATATTAGTAATGATTTCAGAGGATTCGGAGCTTTTGATTATCGACGCGAGCGCCTCAGCCTCGTTCATATAGCGATAGAGAAGGAATTGCAGGGTGTAGAGCTTTGTATCGGAAACAAGGAACAGCGTGTCCTGAAAGGAGTTCCATTGCCCGACGGCGGAAAAAACCGTGATGGTAGCAAGAATAGGAATGCACACGGGCAGGATAACCTTGAAGAACCGCGCAAGATAGCCCGCTCCGTCAATCTGCGCCGCGTCCTCCAGCGCAGAGGATATTCCCTCTACATACGTTTTAACGAGAATGATGTTATACGGGGCGACTATTACGGGCAGAATGTAGACCCAGAAGCTGTTGAGCAGGTGCAGATTCATCATGTTGATGTACCACGGGATTATTCCGGCGTTGAAGTACATTGTGATTATGATGAAGCGGTAAACAAGCTTATGCCCCGTCATCTGCCGCTTGCTCATCATATAGCCCAGAAACGCGGACGCCATAACGGTCGCGGCGGTTCCGAGCGCTGTACGGGCAAGAGAAACCAGCGCGGCGTGAGTAATTCCGGAAATCTTGAACACCTGAACATAGTTATCGAAGTGAATCCCCTTGGGATAGAGCATTACAAGCCCGCGCGCCGACATTGAGTTATCGCTTATTGTATTTATGAAAAGGTAGTAAAAGGGGAAAATGCATATCAGCATAAACAGCGTGAGAATGATGATGTTTACGCAGTCGAACACCTTATCTCCGGCAGAGCGCCGAATGTAGGAGCCGCGCAGCTTCTTTTTTTTATCGGTCTTAACGCTTTGCATATTCCGCGCCCCCTCACATCAGCGACTCGCCGCGAACGAGCTTGCTTGCCGTGTTCGCTCCGAGCAGCAGAATAATACTTACAATGGATTTCAGCATTCCGATTGCGGTTGCAAGCGAGAAGCTTCTGTTTACCATTCCGATATTGTATACATACAGGTCAAGCACCTCGATGGTGTCCTTATTCATTGCGTTCTGGAATACGAAGTAGCTTTCCATTCCGGTGTTGATGAAGTTTCCTATGCTCAGCATCAGCAGCACAAAGAACGTAGGCAGCAGTCCGGGCACTGTTATGTGAATTATCTCCTGAAAGCGATTCGCGCCGTCAACCCGCGCCGCCTCGTAAAGCTCTTGGTCTATTCCCGCTATTGCGGCAAGATAGAGAATGGAGTTCCAGCCGACGCTCTTCCACAAATGCCAAAGCGTCATCTTTATCCATATATGGTCGCCGCTTGCAAGGAAGTTGATTCCCTTGTCTATTGCGCCTACCGAAACCAGAGCGCGGTTTACAAAGCCGGTATCGACGGAGAACAGCGCGAAGGCTACGGAGAAAACCAATACCCAGCTGATGAAGTTCGGCAGCGTTGTGAGAATCTGAATCATCTTCTTGTAGCGCTTGGAGCGAACCTCGGAGAGCAGGATGGCGAATATCATGGGGAAAACCGAGGCGAGAAGGTTCAGCCCGCTCATTCCGAGGGTGTTGGTCATAACCCTGACTATTTCGCCGGTCTGCGCCGGAGTGTTTACAAGGCGCTGAAACCACTTAAAGCCGACGAATTCGCATTTTGACAGTGCAAAGCCGGGGCGATAATTATAGAAAGCGTACTGCCAGCCCGTCAGCGGCAGATATGAAAAAATAAAAACCAGCACAAGAAACGGCATCACCATCAGCAGAAGCTTAATGCCCTCCGACTTAGTTCTGCTATGCCGTTTAATTTGAGTTTGCACAACCCCACCCTCTCCGTGTGTCACTTCAGGTCAAGAACTGACCATATTGTAACAAGCAATACCGCGGCGAACAATGAAGAAAAATCGGCGGTGACTATAAAATTCTACACATAAACGCGCAGCACAGCTGCGCGTTCGGAGCAAATGCGCTTTGCTTATTTGCTCCGGTTTCCAGCTTTTACTGTTCGGCTGCGCCTCACGGTCGTAAAAGCTGCAAGGAAGCGGTATAGATACCGCTCCTCGGGGC
>CAZUTB010000444.1:0-2157 GCA_964622905.1 uncultured Oscillospiraceae bacterium
AGGCGCGTAAACACTCCCTCCGAAATTTCGGGAGAGGTATCCAGCGTAAACGAGCCGAGCCACGGAGCAAGCAGGAAGCGCACGCCCTCCAGCGTTATTTCAGCCACAAGAAGCCACCCTTTCGTCGCTGAAATCAGCGAAAGCAAACGAATTTATCCTATACTTTTTCGACATGGCAGGTTAAAATTCCTTGTATTGTCACAGCCGCTACACAGATTTTTTCTCAAAAAGTAATAATTGCGATTCTATTCCATCTGTTGTGGACGCCCCAAAGAAGCGCCACCACGTCTTGCGTAAAGCGAAAGAAAAAGCATCAAAAATCGACATATGCGGCAATTTTGCCTGTCTTGCAATCGAAAAGCAATTTTGATATGATGGCATATATGCTGCGCAAGAAACCTTAATGGCAATATGTGTGCGAAGCTGATATATGCGTATAGGAGCGAATGAGGATGACAATGCAGGAGTGCTGGGCTGAAGTGTGCAGGCTTTTACGGCAAGAGATGAATGGAATCTCTTACAGCACATGGATAGAGAGCAGCTTGACACCTATTCTTCTTACCAATGAAAAGTTATGCCTTGCCGCATCGACCGAATTCATCAAGACCACAGTTTCAAGCCGCTATGCAGTGCTTATAGGCAACGCCGTTTCTCAGGTTTTGGGAAAAAATATGCGTGTGGAAATATACACGCAACAGGAGGCGGAGAGCCTTTCTCTGCCTGTAGACTCAAAGAAGGCTATTGCGGCGGGCAGTATGCCCGTGATTTCGCTCAACCCAAAATACACCTTTGAAAACTTTGTTGTCGGCAACGGCAACAGGTTTGCTCACGCGGCGGCGCTTGCCGTTGCGGAGTCCCCCGGGCAGGCGTACAATCCGCTTTTCCTGTACGGAGGCGTAGGTCTTGGCAAAACCCACCTTATGCACGCGATTGGGCATTTTGCGCACAAGGAGCATCCGAACCTCAAGCTTTTATACATAACCTGCGAGGACTTCACCAACGAGATAATCAACTCGATGCAGACCCGCAAAACCGAGGAAATGCGCAACCGTTTCCGCAACGTTGACGTGCTTATGATTGACGATGTGCAGTTTCTTGCCGGAAAGACCTCGACTCAGGAGGAGTTTTTCCACACCTTCAACGCGCTGCATTCCGCAGGAAAGCAGATTATTCTGACCTCCGACCGCCCTCCGAAGGAAATTTCGCGGCTTGAGGAAAGGCTGCAATCCCGCTTTGAATGGGGGCTTATTGCCGATATTCAGAAGCCCGACCTTGAAACGCGAATCGCTATACTGCGCCAGAAGGCGAACGACGAGCATCTGAGTATTGACGACAGCGTGCTTTCGATGATAGCCGAAAGGGTTGACTCCAACATCCGCGAGCTTGAGGGAAGCCTCACGCGCCTTACCGCCTACTCCGCGCTTGTCTGCCGCCCGATTACTCCCGAGCTTGCCGAGGAAGCGCTCAGAGAGATTTTCGACCTGCGCAAGCCGAAGAAGGTCACCTGCGAGCTTGTAATAGAAACCGTTGCGGATTACTATTCGCTGACGGTTGACGATTTGAAATCCGGAAGGCGCACCCGCGAGATTGCCGTTCCGAGGCAGATAGCGATGTACCTAGCGCGGGAGCTTACCGGCTTCTCCTACCCCGTTATCGCCGAGCGCTTCGGCAATAGGCATTACTCAACGGTTATGCACGACTGCGACAAGATAGCGAACCTGCTTACCTCCGACTCGTCCACGAAGAGCGCGGTTGACGACCTGAAAAAGATGATTACCGAGAGGTAAGAGACGGGAACGGAAGGACGGGACGTCGGGGGAAGACGCGGTAGTAAAGCGGAGAGATTGAGAGCTAGTTGAGATAAGAAGATATGAAAAGAAAGAGCTAGAAGAAGCCGAAGCGAGAATGCTTCGGCTTCAATAACTATTTAAGCTTGCAATTTTCGAGCGATAGCATTTTACGTTATTCACATAAGCCAAGTACAGAATAAATGTGATAACGAGTAGTAATCCATAATGAAATCTAAAGTGTGGCGAACGATCTCCAGCTTGCAAGTCATATTGGTCAACGGTTACATCAATACCATCAGAAATCAGTTTATCCGCAAATTCCTTAACCCATGCATTATGTTCGCTTTCTTCCCATGAATAAGAAATA
>CAZUTB010000445.1:0-2155 GCA_964622905.1 uncultured Oscillospiraceae bacterium
TTGGCGAAGAAGTAGTCATGCACCATGAAATGATTTTTGTCGTACCGCTTATCCGCGACACCATAATTCCCGAAAGGCACGTTGCCAACGGCGAGGTCGAAGAAGCTGTCGGGCAAGGACGAATCCTCATACCCCTGCACGGCGATGTTCGCGTTCTGATATAGCTGCCTGGCGATCCTGCCCGTGATGGAGTCAAGTTCGATGCCATAGAGCTTGCTCCTGCCCAGGCTCTCCGGCACAAGGCCGAAAAAGTTGCCAATGCCGCAGGCAGGCTCCAACACGTTGCCTGTGGTGAAGCCCATGTTTGCGACGCACTCATATATCGCCTTGATAACGGTGGGGCTTGTGTAATGGGCGTTCAGCGTGGATTCGCGGGCGGATTCATATTCGTTCTCGGTCAGTAAACCTTTGAGTTCAGCATATTCGGTGCGCCAGTTGTCTCTGGTATCGTCGAAAGCGTCCGCGACGCCGCCCCAGCCGACATAACGGGAAAGGATTTCCTGCTCCTCGGGCGTGGCAAGACGATGTTCCGCTTCGATGCTCTGCAATGTGCGAATTGCCGCTACGTTCATCTGATACTTCGCCTTTGCGCCGCCGTAGCCAAGCTCGTCGTCGGTAATGCGGAAATTGTGCTTTTCCACGCGGGGCTGCGTAAGGTCGATGACGATGCTTTTCAGCTTGACCTCTTTCGGCTGCTCCCAAGCGGGGGCAAGGGGCTGTTCGGGCTGCGGCTCGGCTTCGATTTCTTCCTCCGGCTTGTCGGAATAGCTGCCAATAGCAAAGATGCCGTCATGGGTTTCAATATCTTCCCGCGTTTCCGCTATGACCTCGGTTTGCAGTTCTCTATCGTATAGATAAATGGCCTCTCCATCGTCAAAAAACTGCAAGGCTTCCTCGCGGTCAAGCTGCGATATATCGGGATTATCGAGTGCTACAATAGCCTCCTCACGAAGATTGTATTTCGTGGTTTCCCGATACGGCATACCGATGATATAGCGGCTATTACGCTCGTCCTGCTCCAAAAAATGCTCAAAGGTTTCCCGATTTTCTGCACGGAATATGGGATAAGGGAGTGTTGGGTCGAGAAGCTGTACCGACGAATCTCGCACCTCGGTAATGCGGTAAGCGGTGTCGTTGATATACACCACATCGTCTACGGCATATTGATACGGGCGTTCGTCCGACATGGTTTCTTTGGCTTGTTCCGTAACAATAAGGTGGTCGTTGACTTCGCTTTCCCGTAAGCGGCGCTCAAACACCTCGCGGGGCATATCCTCGGAAAGCAAGGGATATTTAGGGTTGGAGAGCATGACGTTTGTATCGTCATATCCAAGCACGGTATAGGTCTGTGCGCCAAGCTGCACCTCATCGCCAAGCGCGAAGCGGTATTCGGCGTTCCTGCGCGTTTCGTCCATAGCGGCTGCGGCTGCTTTTAGAGCTTCACGCGCTGCGGCTTCTTCAGCTTGCTGCAAACGGCGCTCCGCTTGCTGCTGCTCATACGTCGGAAGATACGCCTTTTCTTTCTCGGTGAGGTAGCGGTCAAGGGCGATAAGCTCTTTCAATCGGCTGTCTATGGTTCGCCACGAGAAGTTCTGTTCGCCATCGTTGCCACGGACACGGAATCGGATGCCTTTCGCATCGTGGTCTACAAAACCGCTGCTGCCATCGAGATAGGTATGAGAGTGACCGCCTATCCCGTATTCCTTTTTCAGAAAAGTAAGCGCGTCCTGCTGTGTATGAATGGTCTGATAGAACTGATACACGCGATATTTTCCATCTTGAAAGCCAGTCCCGCGCACAAGCTCGTTGTCCAAGTCAGCCTGCGAGATAGAAAAAGCAGGGGCTTTATCCGCCTCTGCCTGTTCGATAAGGGATTGCTGCTGCGCCATAGAAGGAAAAAAGGACGCTTGCAGGCTTTCCGAAAACTCGCCACGCTCGATAAGCCGCTCAATGAAGCCCTCGACCAAAGACCATGAAAAGCGCGATTCAGAGGTGCGCGTGAGATAGTTGCCCTCCCACATGAGCAAGCCCTCCGGCTGCGCTTGATAGCCGCACATTACGCCGTCAACGGGTATTCCGTTATATACCTTTTGCTCGAATGCTTCTTTTACAAAAGCGTTGCGCTCATCTTCGCTGATATGCGCCGCAAAGTACG
>CAZUTB010000446.1:0-2149 GCA_964622905.1 uncultured Oscillospiraceae bacterium
GATGGTGGAGAGCAGTTTCAGCAGCATATTGAAGAAGGGACCTATCACAGCCTCGGATATCGTTGTGCGCACGGTTTGCGGCAGAGAAAGGAGCGCAAACCCGCATAACAGCGCCGCACCGATGGCGAGGGCGACGAGTAAAAGCTGACTGCGCGGCTTTGCGCTGGGCGAAAGCTGTACTTCGTTGACACCGCTGCGATAGCAGTAGCTGCCTGCGAGACCGAGTCTGGACAGCAGGCTTTGCCCGCCCAGCGCATCGGCGTACAGGTCGTCCTCGCGGCTTATGCGGAAGGGATCTACGCGTTCGCCTGCCGCCGCTATGCGCACATAGAGCTTTCCAAGGCGTTTGCCGCAGGTAAGCGTGAAGGACGGAGCGTCGGAAAGCGTCCGCTGCCACACGCCGAGCATTTCCTCAACGGAAAGGCGACAACGCGTCACGTCTGTACCTGATACGTCGTTCGCCTCCAAAAAGGCTCGTACCCGGGTGCTCGCCTCGTCAATGGCGGCGTCGCAAAAGGAGGAGACGAAAACCTCACTTTGAGATTTTGGTTTTGTCATTCTCATATTATTATGCAAGCGGACGGTTCCGCTGCCAGCTCCTTGCTTAAAGTCGCTTTTATTCTATCATCGTATACTTTCACTGTAAAACGATAATTAATTTGCTTGTATTGACAGGCGCTGTCAAAATGTCGGAGCACGTTGTACGTGAGATGTTTGGGCTGTAAGCTCTCAATCGGTATAGGCGCTTGACAAACCGGGAATAGTATGAAAAAATAAAGCATAGTTTAGATTATCCTATTAATAGGAGGGCGTAATGGACTATATTAAACGGGAGCTTGAGCGAAAGTTTCTGCACATGAACGACTTTTTTAAGGCGGTACTTGTGACGGGGGCGCGGCAGGTGGGAAAGACCACGATGCTGAAGCATTTATGCGAGGGGCAAAACCGCACCTATGTTACGCTTGATAATATGATGGCGCGAACACTGGCGCAGACCGATCCCGCGCTGTTTTTTCAAACCTACAAACCGCCAATCTTCATTGACGAGGTTCAGCATGCGCCCGAGCTATTCTCCGAGATAAAGATACTTTGCGATGAGAGCGAGCAGATGGGGCAATTCTGGCTGACAGGCTCACAGCAATATAAGGTAATGCAAAAAGTGCGGGAAACGCTTGCGGGCAGAGTGGGAATCCTTACGCTATACAGCCTGTCACAGCGGGAAAAGAATGGTGTTCTGCTGGAGGATACGCTGGACTTCTCGCTATCATGTTTGCAGGAGCGACAGCGCCTTATGGAAAAGAATGATATTCATACCGTGTTCGACCATATATGGCGCGGGGGCTATCCGCAGCCGTACCGTGGCGACAGCGAACAGCGGCAGGAGTATTTCAATTCCTATATCGACACCTATCTGATGCGCGACATTACCGAGGCGGGCGGGATTACTGACTATCCACGGTTTAAGAAGCTGCTGATAGCCTGCGCTGCGCTTGTTGGGGAGCAGATAAACTACAACACATTAGCCGAGGCCGCCGACATTTCCTCTGTCACGGCAAAAGCGTGGGTAGACGTATTGGAGGGACTTTGCATTGTGTACCGCTTGCAACCCTATTCCAACAATGCGCTCAAACGCCTTGCAAAAACGCCGAAGCTCTATTTTTGCGATACGGGCTTAAGCGCGTTCCTCTCCGTGTGGCTGACAAAGGACACATTGATGAACGGCGCGGCAAACGGACATTATTATGAGAACTATGTTGTAATGGAGCTTTTGAAAAACTACGCTTACGCAAAGGATAAGGCGAATCTGTCCTACTTCCGCAATTCCAACGATAAGGAGATCGACGTGTTCGTGGAGGAAAACGACCTCATCCATCCGTTGGAAATCAAGAAGTCCGCAAACCCCGATAGGCGCGAGATAAAGAAATACGATGTGCTGGACAAGGCTTCCATCGCCCGCGGCAGCGGCGGCATCGTGTGCATGTGCGCGGAGCCTATTCCTATTGACGCTGAAAACTGCTTTATTCCAAGCAATCTGATATAGGGTGTGGTGAAATAAGCTAAATCTGTCCGGCTTGCGGGCGAAAAACGAAGCAGCAGTTTATCGGCTTGCAGCATTGCAAATGCGGCATGAGTAGAAAAAAGGGATATT
>CAZUTB010000447.1:0-2147 GCA_964622905.1 uncultured Oscillospiraceae bacterium
CGCCCGAAAAATCATCCGTCGGAAGCTTTGCCTGCGAGGTGAGCGGCTTTTCCTCCGCAAGGCTTACGGAAAGCGGCAGAAGGAACAAAACAAGCAGAATGGAAAGCAGCTTTTTCATTTTTTGTCCCCCTTATCCTCGGCGAAAACCCAGCGGCGGCAGAGCTGATAGTTAAGGAAGAAGAGCAGGGTATCCACAACCGCCTTGATGGCCGTCTGCGCAAACGAGGTGTCAACCTTTGACGAGCGGATTTCAAACGAGAACGCGCCCGTTATAAGGTAAACGCAGAGCGAGGAAATCATAAGCACGCTTGCGGCAAGCACCGCATAGCGCAGAGCGGCTTTTTTGCCGTTGCCCTTGAAGTCGAAAACATGATTGCGGTTCAAAAGGAAATTGAAGCTGGCAGAGCAAGCCCTTGCGATAAGCGTTGCCGCAAGCAGCGCAGGCCAAGAGTCGCTATTCGGGAAGACCCACGCGCATAGGCGGTTGAAGACAAGCAAATCGAGCAGCGTTCCCGCGCAGGAGCTGAGAATGTACTTGAAGAAAGAGGCAAGAATCACCTTATATATGCGGTAGCTGTCGCGAATCGGATGAAAATGCGAGCCTTCGTTGTTGTTTTCGTACACCGTTGTTATCGGCTCAACGATAACGGGCAGCTTTTTCCGCGCGGCATAGATGAGCATTTCCATTTCATACTCATATCTTTCGCCGCGAACAGAAATCATATCGTCAAGCAATTCTGCGGGGAAGGCGCGCAGACCCGTCTGAGTATCGGGAAGGTTAAGCCCGTGCGTCCAGCGGAAAATAACGGTTGTAAGGCGGTTTCCGAAGCGGCTCTTTGGAGGAATATCGGGGCGCGAAAAATCGCGGCTTCCCAGAAGCAGCGCAGGCTCCGAGCGCTTTCCCGCAATATCGGAAAGGCGGAGGATATCGGAGGGAAGATGCTGACCGTCGCTGTCCGCGGTGACGATAATCTCCGCGTCCGCCATATTATCCCTTATATATCGGAAAGCGGTTTTCAGCGCAGCGCCCTTTCCCCTGTTTACCTCATGCACAAGCACGGTGACCTTCGGCATTGCGCGAAGCGAGTCAAACACGCCCTTATACTCGCTGCCGCTTCCGTCGTCAACAGCGATAACCGCGTCAATTCCCGCATTTATCAGCTCTCCCGCATAATCGGCAAGCAGCTTGCTTGGGTTCAGCGCGGGAATAACCACAACTGTCTTTGGCATCAAAGTACCTTCCTTACCAAAAGGCTTTTCAGCGAACGGTAGCGTAGGTATCCAGATAATCCGTCATCATCGGCGCGAAATCATACCCGGCGGCGAGAGAAAGATAATCGGTAATAACGCCGCGTCCCGCTAGCTTAAAGCGTTCGTTTTTATAGTAGTCGGACAGCGCCGAAACAAGCGCGTCCCCAACGTCTGCATACAAATCCGTAAATACAGCCGCCCCTCGATTGTACACCACTATTTTGTATTCGTAAAGGTCTGAGAAGAAATTGAGCGGGCTTCCCGCCGTTGCGTTTCTTGGGAGAGTAAGGCGGAAGGAGGCGCCTACGGTATCATCATACAGCGCCTGCATAGCGTCCTTTCCCTTGGTTTTTTGAACAAAAAGCAGCGCGGAAAACTCGCAAAGCGCCTCGTCCTGCCACGCGTTGTTTATCCTGTCGCTCCCTACGGCGCAGCCCCACCATTGCTGAGCGGTTTCGCGAGCTATGGCAAGCTCCAAATCGTCGTTTTGTGAGATAAAGGCTAGCGCGGTATTCTCCGCGCCGTCAGCCAAAGACGGAAGGCTGACGGAGGCAAGAGAGTAAACGGAATACGGGTACTCTCCGAACAGCTCCGAATAAACCTCCAGCGCCTTTTTAGCATATTTTACATACTCGCCCGCGGTTTTTCCGTCCTTGGCATATGCCCTTATGAGCGTGTTTCCGCTGCTCCCCTCGGAAACCTTATATTCCTTTGAAAAGGCAAGGGCAAGGTCGCGCGCGGCGGGCGCGTAAAGCGAGTAGGTTTTCATCCCGTTCTCGGCTTTCGTTTCGGTTATTTCCGCGCCTGCGGCAAGAGTAAAGGCTGAGGGAATGGAAATGCTCGCGGAGAAATTCGCGCATTCAAAATAGAAGGGCTCTCCGACCTTATAGTATTCA
>CAZUTB010000448.1:0-2134 GCA_964622905.1 uncultured Oscillospiraceae bacterium
CGCGCAGGTGGACAGCTATCTTCCCAAGGCGATAAAGATGGCGGTCGAGGAAGGTCAGATGTCGATAAGTATGCTGCAAAGGCGGCTTCGCGTTGGCTACGGCAGAGCAGGTCATTTGGTTGACGAAATGGCTCAGAGGGGCATAATAAGCCAAAGCGAGGGCGCAAAATCGCGCAAGACGCTGATAAGCAGAAGCGAGTACATGGAGATGTTCCCCGAGGATTCCGATAACGCGCTTTACCCAATGAATGATAACGATTGATTATTGAGAAACCAGAAACACATTTTTAGCGTCGGCGGTATATTGAATGCCGCCGACTTTCGTTTCCGCGATTATGATGTAGCTTCCGGACGGGCACATTTCTCCGCTTTGATTCCTTCCGTTCCAGTAAAGGCTTGTGCTGTCCGGAGTAAGCCCTTCGGGTCTTGTCGGCTTTTTGTAAGAGAGCCGCCGAACTAGCGCGCCCGTAGCCTGCGAATAAACGCTCACGCTCAGCTCTACGGGAAAGCGGTGTGCAACGAGTATCGGCAGCTCATCGCCGGCAGACGGTTCAAAAACATCCCTGGTCATAAGAAAAAGCGAAGGGTCGCCGCTCTGCGGAAGCACCGTAATTATTCGGCTGAAGCAGATTCGCGGAGTATTGTTGTCAATGGTCAGAAGCTGAAAGAGTATATAGCCGCTTCCTCCCTCATCGGTAAGCGAAAGCGAGCGGCTTTTTCTGCCGTGGCTAACCTTTCCCTTTTCGGAAGGGTTTGTTATATCGCTTTCCTCGCTGTCGAAGAAAAGCTGAGCGGAATCGAACTGCCAGTTGCCCTTTTCCATGTAAACAATCTGGTAGGCTATGCGCGCTTCCTTAGTCACCGTGAATTCAAAGGATAGATTGTTATTCTGCTGCGTGAGCGTTGTGCTTGGAAAAGTAACATTTTCGACCGTCAGCGGGTTATCGGACTCAAGATGCGCCGAAAGCTCAAAAAGGCAGATGTCATCCTCCTGCGGATATGCCTGCGTTGTGCTCGTCGCGTTGTTTTCAAGAAGAAACTCGTACATCTCTTTCAGGGTTACGCAGCCGTTCTTGTCGGCGTCCGCAGTAGCCCCGCCAAAATAACCCGCGCCTATTGCAAAGGAGTTTGCAAAATAGCTGTAAGCGCCCGTGAGCTGATTGAAATCCTGTTTCCCCGAATACAGCCAGCTTATTTCAGAGCCGCCTGCCGAGGTGAGTATCTTGAACTCGTTTCCGAGAAAGTATTGCTTTGTTACTCCGCCGCTTACACCCTTGCCGATGAGCGCTCCGCTGTTACAGGCGTCAATAAGCAGTACCTTCGTGCCCTGAATTCCCTTGAACATATCCTCTAGCATCTTAGCCGAAAGCAGCTCCTCCGCCGTTCCGTCGGATAAAAGTAGATATGCCTGCCCATCGGAATAAACGCCGTGCGTGCTGATATAGAAATACGAAATGTCATTATCATCTGCCGAAATAAACGCCTGCCGCACAGCCTGACGAAGCCCGTTTACCGAGCGAATCGTCGATGAAACGGTGCGCAGGATATCAAACTCCATTCCCGTAGCTTCAAAGGCGCTCCGCATAAGTGCAACATTGTTGCTGCTGCTTGGCCAAGTGTTGCTCTGAGATAAAAAGAAATCGCAGCCGACGAACAGTGCGCGGCGCGTTACGGGATTATCCTCATCTTCCGCGGAGGCAAAAGAAAAAAGCGAAAGTATAATCAGAGCCGCCGTCAACACTATTGACGCGCGTTTTGCCCTTGCGCTCATACTTCCGCCTCCCTTCCGATATCAAGCGGCGCGCAGCCAAAGCCGCGCAAAACAAATCACCTCGTTTGAACTCCTGTATAGATAATTGCGGCTCTTGCTTTGTAGGTGTCCTCGGAGATCATTACCCTGCCGATTTCAACGCCGTTTTGCTTTGTAATCTTAAAGGTCTGATAGATATATCCGTCGCGCTTCTTTTGCGTTACATAGGTTTCATCAATATAGGTAACATATTTGCCCGTGGTATCGGAGCGGTATTCTGGCTCTTCCGGAGCTTTTATCGTTTCGATAAGGTTCGACTCAAGCTCATAGGTAATATCGCCCATTGACTTGCCGTATACGTAGCAATAGGTTATCAGACGCTTT
>CAZUTB010000449.1:0-2116 GCA_964622905.1 uncultured Oscillospiraceae bacterium
ATGTATGATGATTTCGTAGCGCAGCTTGATAAGCTGGGTCTTAGGGACTATGACGCTTACCTCAACGAAGCCCTGCAGGCAGCTGCCGCAGACAATGGCGTTGACCTCAAGCAGGCACAGCCTGCGAAGTAATTCTCCTGCAATACTAAGTCCTAAAAGGGCGGCGGCATCAGCGATGAAGCCGCCGCCCGCTTCATTCCAAAGCAAGGAGGAGTCCATCTGTGAAGATAGCACAGCCGGCGCGCAAAAAGAACTTTGCCTATGGCGCGGATATCAGCACGCAGTTGCAGCTGCATACAATGCTTCTGCCGGGAACGCTCTTGATGATAGTGTTCAGCGTAATACCGCTTTTCGGTATACTCATCGCCTTTAACAGCTTTAAGCCCGTAATGGGCTGGACGGGAATTTTCACGGCACCATTTAACGATTTCCGCAACTTTAAGCAGGTGTTCCGCTCAAGCCAGTTTATACCGATGCTGCGAAACACCCTTGGAATAAACCTGATAGGTCAGGCGGTTACGATTCCTATTACCATCCTCTTTGCCCTGCTGCTCAACGAGGTGCAGAACAAGCGCTTCAAATCCTTCGTTCAGACGGCGACCTATATGCCGCACTTTCTGAGCTGGGCTATTTACGGCGGTCTTGTGGTTACAATGCTTTCCCCCGACGGCGGCTTTTTCAACGTTGTATTACAAGGTCTGGGGCTTATAGACAAGCCAATCGTATTTATGGCTAAGTCCGAATACTTTTGGGGAATAGCAATCATTTCAGGGCTGCTCAAGGAAATCGGCTGGGGAACAATCATCTATCTTGCTGCAATCTCCGGAGTTGATCCCGCGCTTTATGAGGCGGCGGCGATAGACGGCGCAAGGCGGATTCACCGTATGTTCCACATAACCCTGCCGAGCATTCTGCCGACGGTTATGATAATGCTTATCTTTGCCGTTGCGGGTATGCTCAATAACAATTTCACACAGATATACGTTTTGCAGAACTCACTCAACATGGATGTTAGCCAGGTTATAGATACCTATGTTTACCAAGCGGGTATGCAGCGCTTCCAGTTCGGAGTTGCGACCGCCGCATCTCTGACAAAGTCCGTCTTTGCCCTGCTCCTGCTGAGCTTGGCTAATTTCACATCAAAAAAGCTGACAGACACAGGTCTGTTCTAAAGGAAGGAGTGACGGAAATGGTTAAAGGAAAAAGCCGACAGGAAAGAGCCTTCAATATATTCAACACGGTTTTGATGGTGCTGCTCGTGCTATGCTCTGTCTATCCTATTTATTACGCCCTGATTAACTCGCTCAACGACGGTCAGGACCTGACCAACTACGGCTTTGCTTTGTTACTTCCGCGAAAGTTTACGCTTGAAAGCTGGCGCACGGTTCTGTCCGATTCATCCGTTATTGGTGCGGTGCTGATAACGGCTTCGCGCACAGCAATAGTAACAGTGCTTTCCACGTTCATAACCACGATGTTCGCCTATGCGTTTTCGCGAAGCTATCTCATCGGGCGCAAATTCTATGCGGTATTGGGCTTCCTGAGTATGTACATAAGCGGCGGAATAATCGCCTCATTCCTCCTGATAAGTGCCTTGGGGCTGTACAACACCTATTGGGTTTACATCCTTCCCGCGTTGTTCGGCGGCTTCTACAACGTGATTATTTACAGCAGCAATTTCAAGGCAATACCCGATGGACTGTACGAATCGGCAAAGCTGGACGGCGCATCCGAGTTCCAAATCTATCTAAGCGTTGTACTTCCCCTGTCCAAGCCCGTTATTGCCGCGCTTGCAATCTTCTCCGTTGTCGGGCTGTGGAACGATTACCAGACTACACTGTTCTACACCGACGGCACCTCGCTGAAAACCTTGCAGTACTACATTGTGCAGCTTGTGCGCAACTCTAACGCCTTGGAGGACTTAAAAACAAGCTCTGCCGCAGGCAATGCCGAATTGTACGAGCTATTGCAGGACAAGGCAGGGCCTACCTCGGCAAAGACCTTGGAGCTGGCTGCGATGATGATGGCATCAATTCCTATGATAATCCTGTATCCCTTCGCGCAAAAGCACTTCACCAAGGGCGTTATGCTCGGCTCTATCAAGGGATGAACATGA
>CAZUTB010000450.1:0-2114 GCA_964622905.1 uncultured Oscillospiraceae bacterium
TGAGGACAACGCGAAGAACCGCGCAAAAATGGAGAACGAGCTTCGCACGGGTGGCTACTCCGTAACCCTTTGCATTGATACCGAAATTCAGAAGATAGTTGAAGATACGCTTGAGAACTGGAGCAGCTATCCGATAATGCGCAATCCGTCCGACAAGGTTTACCGTGCGCGCAACGCCGACGGCACATACACCGAGATAATTCAGCCTCAGGCTGCCGCTGTGGTATACGATTACAGGACAGGCGAGCTAAAGGCAATAGTCGGCGGCAGAACTCAGCCTACTCAAAGGAAGACCTTGAACCGTGCGGTTGATATGAATATGCCGGTAGGCTCGTCGATAAAGCCTATATCTGTATACGCTCCCGCAGTAGAGCTTGGCGCATCCCCGCAGAGCATTGTGTTCAATATGCCGCTCCCGATATCCGGCTGGACAGGAAGCGACGGCAAGGATTCCTGGCCGAAGAACTACGGCGGCGCAAGCTATTCGGGTCCCGAAACGATGCGCAGAGCGCTGACAAAATCGCATAACACCGCGGCGGCGTACGCGCTTATGAACTATGTAGGAACAGAAAGAAGCGCGGACTTCCTCCGACAGCTGGGAGTAAGCGACAAGCATATTAATGAAACTCCTTTCGGTCTTGCGCTCGGCTCAAGCGGTATCTCTCCGCTGGAAATGGCGGTCGCTTACGGAACGCTCGGCAACAGCGGCGTTTATCTCGAGCCGATGTCGTTCAGCAGGATTACCGATTCCACCGGCAAGGTTATCTATGACAGCAAGCAGAATCAAGAAAGCCGCAGGGTTTTCAGCGATTCTACTGCATACCTTACCATAGATATGATGAAGGATGTTGTTTCCTCCGGCACCGGAACCGGTGCGAAGATAAAGGGGCAGACCGTCGCGGGAAAAACGGGAACGAACAGCGACGAGAAGGGCGTTTTCTTCTCCGGCATGACGGGCTGGTATTCCTCGGCGCTATGGATAGGGCATGATAACTACAAATCGCTCTCGTCAAAAACCACGGGCGGCGGATACGCGGCGAAGCTTTGGCAGAGCTACATGAGCAAAATACATACCGCTAAAAACTTCGGCAATCAGGATATACTGAGTACCTCTCCCTCGTCCCTCGGGCTTGTTAAGGTCACAACCTGCAACGTCAGCGGTCAGCTTGCGACAGATGCCTGCAAGAATGACGTGCTCGGCTACGGAACTACCACGGGCTACTGGACGGCGGGAACTCAGCCCACCTCGAAATGCCAGATGCATCAGATGCTCTCCGTATGCACCTCGTCGGGAATGCTCGCAAACGAGTATTGCCCAAGCTCCGATATTCATAATGTCGGCGTTGTCATAATACCTCCGGGGCATCCGCTGTATAAGCTTATCGGCGGCAAGTATGACAGCGTGCTGGAAAAGTACCTTGGCGAATACTCAACTCTTCGCCTTACTACCGACACCAACAAGAATAACGCGCTTATTCAGAGCAGAATCTGCAATGTGCATAATTCGCACAACTCAATCTCGGCGGCGGATCAGGTGCTTACTGAGGCTAAGACGCTTGCATATCAGGCGGAGCAGTATCTGCTCACCCTTACCTCGCAGGCGGATACATACATGGTTATCTCAAGCGCTCTGCGCAATCTGAACTCCGTTATCTCGTCCTCGCCGAGCAATGTATCAGCCCTCACTGCGGCAATGTCAACGCTGAGAAACGCAATGAATACGCAGTAAGCTTCGTTTACAGCCGATTTTTCGGTTGATTATTGCAAACATACTGACGTATAATAGGAAAAGCGGCGTTTTGCCGCGCGGAACTCTACCGTAATTTATAGTAAAGCAGGTGGCGCAATGAGCGTTCCACATATCCGTGATATTAAGGGAAAGCATATTCACATGATTGGAATAGGCGGCTCAAGTATGTCGGGGCTTGCCGAAATGCTCCATGAGCAGGGCTATACCGTAAGCGGCTCGGACAGGGCGGACGGTTATCTGCTCGGAAAGCTTCGCGATAAGGGCATAAAGGTTTCCGTAGGGCATAAGGCTGAAAACGTTAACGGCGCTCAGCTTGTAGTGTATTCAGCCGCAATAAAGGAAACTAATCCCGAAAGAAAAGCCG
>CAZUTB010000451.1:0-2109 GCA_964622905.1 uncultured Oscillospiraceae bacterium
CGCCGCTCTTCCTCATGTTCTTCATGCTTTCCGGTGCGAATCTTGACCTTTCTATCCTGCCCTCCGTCGGGCTTATCGGAGTGCTATATCTTGTAGTAAGAGCTATCGGCAAATGGTCGGGTGCTTCAATCGGCGCAATAATCGCAAAGCAAAGCCCGACCGTTAAGAAATACATGGGACTTACGCTCATTCCTCAGGCGGGTGTCGCGATAGGCATGGCGCAGATGTCGAAAACCATGATGCCGGAATATGCGGATGTGATAAACACCGTAATCCTCTCGGCTACTCTGGTCTATGAGCTTACCGGACCTATCATTACAAAGCTCGCTCTCCAGAGGGCGGGCGAAATCGCAATGGAAAAAGCGTAATAAAATGCGTATAATCCTGCTTTCCTGCGCAAACACTCTCATTCGGGAGGGATGTGCATGGAGGATAAGGATGTAAAGGAAAAGGGTAAGGGCGGCTCGGTATGGCTCAGAGTTGTCGTTGTTACGGTTGCAGCTGCCCTTATAGTCGGCGGAATTTTCATCTTTCAGGACAGCAGCGAGCCAAAGGCGCTCGCGGGCAGGGGCGAGGGAATCCTTGAGGCGGCTCAGCAGCAAAGCGCGCTGATGAAGGGCGCGGTGTTTACTCAGACTCTTCGCTATGACAGGTGCGGGCATGAGGTCGCAGTACGCCTCAGAGATTGCGATAAATACGCGGGAATGAACCATGAGCGCCTTGCGGCAGAGTTTCCGGAGTGGCAGATAACCTCCTTCATGCCCCTTAGCGTGGCTATGGAGATGACTCTGCCAATATTCTGCGCGGAGCATACCGTGCTTATGTCGAAAAGCGGAGAAATGGGCGTTTACCGCAATGAATCGGGAAATGAAATGAAGCTGGTTTCACCGCTCAATATAGAGCCATCCTTGCTTGGCGAGGATAAAATGCGCGAGCTGTACTCCGGAATTATGTTTTCATCGCTTACCGAGCTGGAGGCATATTTGGAAAACTTGGAGAGCTGAAAACTGCGTATGACAGAGCCGCCCTTCCGCGCTTTTTGCGGGGGCGGCTTTCGTTTTGCCTTTCGCTTGCAAATCGCCGCCGATAGGCTATAATGTAGTTAAAGAAACGCCCGAAAGGATGAGTAATTTATGAAAGCGTCTGATATTGCTTCCAAGCTTGACCATTCCACCCTTCAGCCCTTCCTTACCAAAAAGGATATTATCGAGGGCTGCGAGATAGCCAAGAAGTGGCATTGCGCAACGGTCTGCGCGCGTCCGGAGGACATGAAGCTCGTATCTTCGCTGCTTCGCGGCTCGGATGTAAAGCCCTGCACGGTTATCGGCTTCCCGCACGGAACGAATCTGCCCGAGGTAAAGCTTTTTGAGCTGCAAAAGGCTATCGAGGACGGCTGCAAGGAGCTTGATATGGTTATGAATTTCGGCAAGCTCATTGAAGGCGACCTTGATTATGTCAGGGACGAAATCAAGCTGCTTGCGGATGAATGCCATAAGCATAACACGATTCTCAAGGTTATCATTGAAACCTGCTTCCTTACCGATGAGCAGAAGGAAATCGCCTGCCGTCTTTCCGAGGAAGCGGGAGCAGATTTTGTAAAGACCAGCACAGGCTACGGCAAGGGCGGCTGCACCGCGGACGACCTTCGCCTTATGCGCAGGTGCGTCGGAAACCGCCTTTCCGTCAAGGGCAGCGGCGGAATCAGAACGCTTGACGCGGCGCTTGAGTATATCGCCGCAGGTGCGGACAGGCTGGGAGTGAGCGCGACGGAGGTTATCATGTCCGAAGCCATTAAAAAGTACCCTGCTCGCTGAAAACGCACCGTCTGCGGTGTCGACTGCGGGCGTCTGAGGCAGTCACGTACATCCGAGTACGCTCCTGCCCCCGCCGCCCTTGTATTCTAGCATCCGGCACGTTTTGAACAAGCAGGGGTTGTAGGGGAATCACAATTTTATGTTCCCGCTAACCGCTTCCTTCCCGCTGAAAATACCCCATCTGCGGTGTCAGCTGCGCATAAATGGCTCGGTCATTTACCCACGGTAAACTCCCTCGCTATTTTGCTTGCTTCCTAGTATCTGTGGCATTTTGAACGGGAAGTCCTTCCCGCTG
>CAZUTB010000452.1:0-2107 GCA_964622905.1 uncultured Oscillospiraceae bacterium
ATCGTTCCGATGTTCACGTGCGGCTTGTTGCGTTCAAACTTTGCCTTTGCCATTTGGGATTTCCTCCTTAATATACGTCTTTATTGTTTGCTCCACTTAAATAACTGTGAAGCGATTTACTTGGTTTCCTTGCTTCCAAGGATCTTGTCCGCAACGTTCTTCGGAACCTGTTCATAATGATCAAACTGCATTATGAAGTTTCCGCGTCCCTGTGTGCGGGAACGAAGGTTGGTAGCATAGCCGAACATTTCGCTGAGCGGAACGAAGGCGTGCACTACCTGATCTCCTCCGCGATTCTCCATGCTGTCAACGCGGCCGCGGCGGCTGGAGATATCACCGATAACATCGCCCATGTACTGCTCGGGCATGGTAACGGTAACCTTCATGGCAGGCTCCATCAGGCAGGGATCTGCCTTGCGGAGCGCTTCCTTAAGCGCCATAGAACCGGCGATATGGAACGCCATTTCAGAGGAGTCAACATCATGGTAAGAGCCGTCAACAACGGCTGCCTTAAAGTCAACGACTTCGTAGCCGCCGAGGATACCGCTCTGAGAAGCTTCGCGGATACCGGCATCAATAGGAGCAATGAACTCCTTGGGAATTACGCCGCCGACGATTCTGCTCTCGAATTCATATCCCTTGCCGGGCTCGTTAGGCTCAATCTCAATCCAGCAGTGACCGAACTGACCATGACCACCGGTCTGGCGGACATAACGTCCTTCGGCTCTTGCTGCCTTGCGAATGGTTTCCTTGTAGGCGACCTGAGGTGCGCCGACAGTAGCCTCAACCTTGAATTCGCGGAGAAGACGGTCAACGATGATTTCCAGATGCAGTTCGCCCATACCTGCGATGATGGTCTGACCGGTTTCCTTGTCGGTATAGGTCTTGAAGGTCGGGTCTTCCTCGGCAAGACGCAGAAGCGCCATGGTCATCTTGTCCTGACCTGCTTTGGTCTTAGGCTCGATGGCTACCTGGATAACAGGCTCCGGGAATACCATGCTTTCAAGAATAATCGGCTTGGTTTCGTCGCAGAGCGTATCACCGGTCGTTGTGTCCTTAAGGCCTACAACAGCGGCAATTTCTCCGGAGTATACGGTGTCAATCTCCTCGCGGTGACTGGCGTGCATACGCAGGATACGACTCATGCGCTCGCGCTTGCCCTTCACGCTGTTGTAAACATAGCTGCCGGCGGTTGTAAAGCCGGAGTATACGCGGAAGAACGCAAGACGGCCGACGAAAGGATCTACGGCAATCTTGAACGCAAGTGCGGAGAAAGGCTCTTCATCGGAAGGATGACGGAGCATTTCCTTCTCGTGGTCATCGGGATCCATTCCCTTGATGGCAGGGATATCAAGAGGAGAAGGCATATACTCGATAATAGCGTCAAGCAGAGGCTGAACGCCTTTATTGCGATAGGAGGTTCCGCAGAGAACAGGATTGAATTCGCAGGCAATGGTAGCCTTGCGGATTGCAGTCTTGATTTCATCTATCGATATTTCCTCGCCGCCGAAGAATTTTTCCATCAGCGCTTCGTCGGTTTCGGCAACAGCCTCAATCAGCTTGGCGTGATACTCTTCAGCCTTGGCCTTCATAGACTCGGGTATTTCCTCATCGCGGACATCCTTACCCTCGTCATCATAATAAACTTCCGCGCGCATAGTGATAAGATCGATTACTCCGCGGAACTCGCTCTCGGAGCCGATAGGAAGCTGAATCGGCACCGCGTTAGCGCCAAGACGCTCCTTCATCATATCGACAACGCGATAGAAATTCGCGCCCATGATATCCATCTTATTGACATATGCTATGCGGGGTACGTGATACTCGTTAGCCTGACGCCAAACGGTCTCGGACTGAGGCTCAACGCCGCCCTTTGCGCAGAAAACGGCTACAGCGCCGTCCAGAACGCGCAGGGAACGCTCAACCTCAACCGTGAAGTCAACGTGGCCGGGAGTGTCGATAATGTTAACCTGATGATCTTTCCAGATGCAGGTGGTAGCAGCAGAAGTAATGGTAATTCCGCGCTCCTGCTCCTGAACCATCCAGTCCATGGTAGCGGCGCCATCATGCACCTCCCCCATCTTGTATGTCCTTCCGGAGTAAAACA
>CAZUTB010000453.1:0-2098 GCA_964622905.1 uncultured Oscillospiraceae bacterium
GCCTATCCACTCGCTGCCCCAGATTCCCAGGCGCGCGTTGAATTTTTTGAACGCCAATTGCAGACCGCTCATCGGTCCGTAATGAAAAATTGCAAAGTAAAGAATTCCCGGAATAAGCAGCAGATAGATATAGCGCGCCTGCCACATCTCACGCCCTAGCCTTTGCCAAAAAGTCCTGCCGCCGAGAACGCCGGTGTTTTGTCTGCTGTTCATTACGCTCATCTCCAATAACAGCATTATAGCAGAGCCGTTATGGTGAATTCTTCGCGTAATTTTGCGCATATCAATCGTAATTTTGGGTTTTTGTATATTTAGTCAAAAGGCTTCCCAATTATAACAAGCGCGACGGTTCCTCCGCCTTCTCTTTCCTTGAACTGCAATACGCCGTTTTCGCCGAAAATGAGCCGCAGGCGCGAGCGGACATTCGCAACGCCGATATGCTCGCGGACGTCATCAATTTTGAGCGTAGCGGTGTTGGCGTGCCTTAGCTCCTCGGGGCTAAGCCCCGTTCCGTCATCCTCAACGGCTATGAATAGCTGAGTGCCCGTTTCCCACGCCCTAATAATTATGCTTCCCTCGCGCTTGTTTGTGGCAATAAAGCCGTGCGTGTACGCGTTTTCGACAAGGGGCTGAAGCAGCATTTTCGGAACCGGCGCTTCCAGCAGCTCCTCCGGAACGTCGAAGCTTACCGCGTATCGGTTATCATATCTAAGCGTCATGATTTTCGCGTAGCGGCTCACGCACTCAAGCTCCTGCGACAGCGGAACCATGTGCTCCGCACTCGTGCAGTAGCGGTATATGCTCGCCGTAAGGCTTACAATTTCGCGTATTTCGTTTTCGTGCCCAAGCACCGCCATTCCGCGAATGCATTCCAGATTATTGTAAAGGAAATGCGGATTAATCTGCATTTGCAAAAGCAGTATCCGCTCCTTGTAGTAGTCCGTTTTGACGGATAGATTCTCGTTGTTGAGCGCCTCAATGCGCTCGAACATTCCGTTAATGCTTTCCGTAAGCAGGGTGAACTCGCTGGAGCTTGGAAGCGGATTGTGTATGCTTTCGCCCGAGCGGTTTATCTGCCCCGCCTGCCGCGCTATATCCTCCAGGGGCTGAACGAACGAGCGGCGCAGCGCAACCAGAAGTATGAACTGAACGATAACGGTAAGCACGGCTACAAGGATACAGAACGCGCCCATTTCGTTTATGCGCTGAATTACGGTTTCATCGGAATGCGTTGCCAAAAGCGTCCAATTAGGCTTTGCGAGCTGCGCTGACTGCATTTCGCCCCTTGACCTGCCGCCTGCGCTCAGGCTCTTTTGCTCCGCCGCCTCCGCGTTTTCTCTTCCGTAGATTATCTCTCCGCTTTCGTCAAGGATTATAACCCTGTCCCGCGCCGAGGGAGGGATTATTGAGGCGAGGCGCTTGGACTCGCAGATTACTACCATTGTGCCTAAGTAATCCGAGGACTGCGCCGCGGCAACCGAGCGGTAAACGGGAATAAGGAAGCTGAAATACTGCGCGCCGCGGCAGGGGTCGGATATCCTTATCTCGCGCGTGGGCGTTGTCAAATCGTTCGTCTGAACAATTTCGAGGAACGCCATGAAAATTTCCGCGCTGTAAGCCTCCACATTGTCGGGCTTTGCGGAAATGCGCGTTCCGTCCGTTGTCAGGAGGTAAATGCCCGTAACCGTCGGCTTGAAGTTTGCAAAGGAGGTAATCTGCGCGCGCGTTGTGGAGGTTAATGCAAAGCGCTTTGAGGTCGTTCCCGCCATGAACTCGGCAATCACGGGCTGATTTGCGAGCATTGTCCCGCTCTGCGAAATATCGTCAAAATACGTGTTCAGCTCGTCCGCCGAATCCTCCAGCAGCTGCTTGGTGTAGGCGTTTGCCTGCTCGTTGATGTTGTACTCGTAAAACGAGAAAAAGGAATAGCCTACCGAGAGCAGCATTATCAATACGGAGCAAAGTATTATCTTGGTAAGGCGACTGTAAAGCGTTCTTTTCATTGCTTTTCAACTCCGTATCCGTCATGTTTCGCGTCCTTTGGCAGTCAATGCTTTATAACGCGCAATTTAACACGCGCAGAGCAAAATTGTCAAGT
>CAZUTB010000454.1:0-2093 GCA_964622905.1 uncultured Oscillospiraceae bacterium
AAACCTTTTCACGCTGTTCAACGCGCTCAACGTCGCCCTTGCGGTGTGCCTTCTGCTTGTAGGCTCTTACCGCAATATGCTTTTTATGGGCGTTGTTATTTCCAACGCGGTTATCGGAACGTATCAGGAGCTGAGGGCAAAGCGCGCCCTGAGCAAGCTCCAGCTTCTCAGCGCGCCCCGCGCCAAGGTCATAAGGGACGGAAAGAAGCTTGAGATTCCCGCCGAGGAGCTAGTGACGGACGATGTTCTCCTGCTCCGCGCAGGCGACCAGGTTCCGGCTGACGGTATTGTAATCGCGGGCGCGGGCGCGGCAAACGAGTCCCTGCTTACCGGCGAGGCTGATCCCGTTGCAAAGGATGAGGGCGCGGAGCTGATGTCCGGCAGCTACATCTGCGAGGGGAGCCTCAGCGTAAGGCTGACGCGCGTTGGTGATAAGAGCTATGTTTCGGAGCTGCTTCGCCGCGCAAAGGCAATGAAGCGCCCCGTTTCCTCGCTGATGAGCGATCTTTCCAAGCTTATCAGGATTGTCAGCATAGCGCTTGTCCCGACGGGAATACTGCTCTTTTTGAAGCAATATCTGTATCTTAAGATTCCCGCAGAGGACGCTGTTCCCTCCGCTGTTGCCGCTATGATAGGCATGATTCCGGAGGGGCTTATGCTGCTCACCAGCATTGCAATGGCGGTGGGCGTTGTCAAGCTTGCGCGCCGTAAAGCGCTTGTTCAGGAGCTTTACGGAATTGAAACCCTTGCGCGGGTGGACACCCTCTGCCTCGACAAAACAGGAACTATTACCAGCGGAAAAATGCGCTTTGAAAAGGCGGTAACGCTCGGCGGCGTTTCAAGGCAGTATGCCGACGACGCTCTTTCCGTGCTGCTGCGCGCCTTCCCCGACCCTTCGCCTACCATGGACGCTCTAAGGGCTGAGATAAGCCCCGCCGAGGCAAGCGAGGAATATATCGAAAAGATACCGTTCTCATCTCAGCGGAAGCTGAGCGCGGTCACCGAAAAAGCGCGCGGAACGCTGGTTATTGGCGCGGCTAATTTCGTGCTGAATCCCGAAACAGCCGAGTGCAAAGCGCTTATGTCGCTTGTGGAAAAGCAGGCGGCGCAGGGGCTGCGCGTGCTGCTCGTATGCGAAAGCGATAAGCCTATTGCGGATAAAAAGCTGCCTGAGGACTTAAAGCCGCTCTGCCTTTACTGCATACGGGACGAGCTGCGCGACCATGTTGAGGAAACGCTTGCTTATTTCCGCAATCAGGGCGTTGCCTTGAAGGTTATTTCGGGCGACGACCCTGTAACCGTATCCCGTATAGCGGCGCAGGCGGGGCTTGAGAACGCCTCCGATTTCGTAGACATGACTACGGTTTCGGACGCAAAAATTCCCGACGCCGCCGCGAGATATACGGTTTTCGGCAGGGTTACTCCCGTGCAGAAAGAGGCGCTTGTTAAGGCGCTTCACGCTGCTGGGCACAGCGTTGCGATGACGGGCGACGGTGTAAACGATATTCCCGCATTGAAGGCGGCGGACTGCTCAATAGCCATGGCGGGCGGCTCGGACGCGGCGAAGAACGCCGCGCAGATATCGCTCCTTGACGGCGATTTTTCCGTAATGCCGCAGATTGTCGCCGAGGGGCGGCGTGTTGTCAACAATATAACGCGCGCCGCGTCGCTCTTCCTTGTCAAAACCATCTTCTCGCTCGTGCTTTCTCTCCTGCTGCTTGCGATTCCGTGGAAATATCCCTTCCAGCCGATACAGCTTACGCTTATCAGCTCGCTAACCGTCGGGCTTCCGTCCTTCGTGCTTGCGCTTGAGCCGAATGATAAGCGCATCAGGGGCAAATTCCTGCAAAATGTATTGCTGAGCGCAGTCCCGGGCGCTGCGGCTATTGTGATTTCCATCGTGCTTGCGAATATTTTCGCCGCTCCGCTCTCGCTTTCGGCTGATGCGGTTTCGACCGTCGCAACGCTCTCTGCGGGCTTCTGCGGGCTTTGCGTGCTGTTCTCCGTCTGCCTTCCGCTCACCTATCCCCGCGCAATGCTCGTGTTCCTTATGACGGCTTGCTTTTACGGCGCGGTGCTGCTGCTCGAGGGCA
>CAZUTB010000455.1:0-2091 GCA_964622905.1 uncultured Oscillospiraceae bacterium
TCCTTGCATCGGCTCATTTCCTCGGCTGTTTTCGCCGCCTCTTTGTTTCCGTTTTCGCAAACCTTCCGCAGATAATCGAGATTTTTCATAGTATTCCTCCGATTGCCTTGAATGAATAGCATCTGTAAATCGTTTTTCGTCTGTCTATGCGCCTATTATACCAAAGCGGGCGCAGCTTGCAATACTGAAATTTGTACTATTTGAATATTCGGAAAGGTCTCCGCTTAATTTTCATCGCAGAAGCTCTTCCGCGCGCCGCCGCGCCTTCAAAGCTATTGCTTTATTCCGTGTTTCATGCGATAATGCAGAAAAAGGATTATAGGGAGGAATTCATATGCGCGTTATCTCTGCTTTGCTGGCGCTTGCCGTCCTGCTGTTTGCTCTGCCCGCATTTGCCGATGAGGAAAAGGAGGTCGGACCTGCCGTTATTTACTATCAGGGTCACGCGAGTATGCGCATTACCGCCGAATCCGGCGAGGTCATCTATGTTGACCCGTATACAGGCGACGGCTACGAGGTAAAGGCGGATTTGATACTCGTAACGCACGGACACAGCGACCATAATCAGGTGAACAAGATTAAGAACAGAAGCGAAAACTGCCAAACTATCACATATAAGGAGGCGCTCGTTGGCGGCGAGTATAAGTCCTTCGACCTTGGCTATGTGGTTGTCGAGGCGGTGCAGGCGGGCAATAACCCGAACCATAATATCAAAAACTGCGTCGGCTTCGTGCTTACCTTCTCCAACGGCAAGAAGGTATACATTTCCGGCGACACCTCCACAACCGAGCAGATGAAGGAGCTTGCGGATTGGAACCTCGATTACGCCTTCTTCTGCTGCGACGGAACCTATAATATGGGAATCGCGGAGGCTGCCGAGTGCGCCAAGCTGGTTAAGGCAAAGCACACTATTCCCTACCATTACGGCACAGGCTCAAAGCTGCCTTCGCAGGAGGAGCTTGACGCGCTTGGAATCGACGGGCTTTTGATTCTCTCCGCAGGCGAGGAACTAAAGGTAGAATAATTCTATTTGCCGCGCGCGCTTTGCTCAACTCGCGCGGCGTTTTATTTAAGTATTCGGAGGCGAAAAACATGGATGTACTTGAAGCAATCGCAAAACGGCGCAGCTATCGCGGCAAATACAAGCAGACTCCCGTCCCGAGAGCGGATTTATGCGCAATAATGGAGGCGGGGCTTCAAGCTCCCTCGGCCTGCAACAAGCAGACTACGAGCCTTATCGCGGTTGACGACCCCGAAACGCTTAAAGCGCTCCGCGCTGTTATCGACCCGCCCGCTGCGGAAACCGCGCCCGCGCTCATCTGCGTTCTCACGCGCAGGATATTCGCCTACCGCGATAGATGCTACTCCGTTCAGGATTACTCGGCGGCTATTGAGAATATGCTGCTTGCCGTTGTTTCGCTTGGCTATCAGAGCTGCTGGTTCGAGGGGCATATAACCGATACGGACAGGATAAACGACAAAATGGCTAAAATTCTCGGAATCCCGGAGGAATACGAGCTTGTGTGTATGCTCCCCGTAGGAATTGCGGAGGGCGAGCCTTCTCTTCCGAAAAAGAAGGATTTCAATGACCGCGCGTGGTTCAACTCATTCCCGAAGGAGGAATGACGCGGAGCGTTAACAACTCTACTAAGCGTTGATTGAAAATGCCTGCGCGCCGTGGTACGCTTTTCCCGAAAGAGAGGAAATGCATTATGGAGTTTACACCGATTGATTTACAAAGCTGGAAGCGCGGGCAGATGTTCTATTATTTCGCAAAAATAGCGCCGACTGGATATTCCGTTTCCGTCAAGATTGATATTACTCACGCGCATGAAGCCGTGAAAAGGGCGGGAATCAGGTTCTTTCCGCTGTACCTGTGGCTGGTTACGAAAAATCTCAGCAAGCAGCTTGAATTCAAGGTGGCGGAGAAGGACGGAGTGCTTGGCTATTATGATACACTTACGCCGCTTTATGCCGCGTTTCACGAGGACGATAAAACCATCAGCCTGATGTGGACGCAGTGGAGCGAGGATTTCAAGGAGTTCTACCGTGCCTATCTTGAAAACGACAGGCTGTACGGCGTTAATCACG
>CAZUTB010000456.1:0-2090 GCA_964622905.1 uncultured Oscillospiraceae bacterium
GAGCATTGCAGAAACGCTCTCGCGCAGGCGCATCATGCTTTCGGGATTGTATACGGAGAAGCCGGGATGCATCTCAAGCGCAATCTTTTCGATTCCGTGCTTTCCGGCATAATCAACGGTCTTTTTCCAATAGGGAATAAGCACTTCGTTCCACTGATAGTCAAGAATATGCGAAAAATCATCGGGCCAAGGGCAGGTTACCCAGTTGGGCGTTTTATCCCCAGCGCAGCCGCCCGGACAGCCGGAGAAGGTTACGATTCGCTTAACGCCGAGCTTTTCCGCCAGCATAACGGCATTTTCAAAATCCTTCTGAAAGCCTGCCGCAACCGCCTTTTCGGGATGCACCGCGTTACCGTGAACGCTCAGAGCCGCAAGCTCGATTCCGCTGTTCTTGATTGTACTCCTGAACTCATCAAGCTTTGCGGAATCCGCAAGCAGCGCCTCGGGATTGCAATGCGCCTTGCCCGGGAAACCGCCGCAGCCGATTTCAACAGCCTGAACTCCGTTCTGCTTGAGATAATCAAGCGCCTCGGCAAGAGGCATTTGCGAAAGGACAACGCTGAACACAGATAGCTTCATGAAAAACACCCTCCAAATAGTTATTTACCCAGAACCTTCGCTATTCCGGCGAAGCTTTCTGAAAGCGTCTTTACGTCCTGACGGGTGAATTCCTTGCTCCACTCGGAAACGGATTCGGCAAGATACTCGCGGACACCCTCGAGCACCGCTTTTCCCGCAGGCGCAAGCATGACGTTTACCGCGCGGTGATCGCTCTCATCGCGCTGCCTTACAGCATAACCGATTCTGACAAGACTTTCAACAAGAGGCGTAACATTCGGCTTTGCTATCCCCATCTTTTCGGATATCCCGCTTACGGACATTTTTCCGGTTTGCTCGAGCATCGCCATTATCTGAATCTGCGAAACGCTGAGGTCAAATTTGTCCTTTACGGAATTCATGTGCAGGGTTTTCTTTCGGAAATACGGCAGGACGAGCAGCATATTTCCCGCCAAGGATTTGACAAGCTGGTCATCGTCATACAATTTTCTCGCCATGTTACAGTCCTCCTTGTTTTCGGGCGCTTTGAGCGCGATTTCAGTCTTTGTTTCAAATGCAGTAATCAGCTTTGGTGGTTTTGATTTGCCGGAAATCGTTTGCCTTCAATGAAAAGAAATGAAAGTTCGTGCTTATATTATAACCAATTGCGGCGCATAATGCAACACTTTGCCAAAAATAATCGCTGAATGCACGATTCAGCCCGCATTGCGCGTTTTATTGATGGTCTTTGTCGTTTACAAACTGCGAAAAGGCATATATACTAAGGTATGTTGCCAGTTTACAAACGCACGGGAGGAATACAATGCTTCAGGAAATTCTCGATTTTATATCAAATAAGCTGCCGGAGTTCCTTATTTATTCGCTCACCGCAATAGTAGCGATAACCGGCTTTGTTAAGTGTATTTTCCCCTTGTCCCGCGCCTCGGGCAGGCTTTTCAAGGCGTCGCACGCGCTGGAAACGGCGGCGATGAAACAGGGCGACGCGTCGCTCTGGCAGGACCCGCTCTTTTTGGGAAAGCAGATGCAGAGCAGCTGGAGCGCATTCCTCCGCTCCGCGCAGACGATAGGCAGGCAGGGAAGCTCGCTTGACGTATCCGGCTATATCAACGAGGTAACCGTTATAGATTCCATCGGGCGCGGCGCGCTTGCGGACGTTGTTCCCGGGCTGCTCACCTCGCTTGGTATCTTGGGAACCTTCTGGGGACTGATGACCGGTCTTTCATCCCTTGACACCTCCGATACCTCCGCAATCCTGACGGCAATCCCGACGCTGATAAGCGGAATGAAATTCGCGTTCGGAACCTCCGTTGTAGGTATATCCTGCTCGCTTTTATTCAACTTTATTTACAGGATGCAGGTAGGGCGCGTTCAGAACGCCCTGAGCGATTTTCACGATGTATTCCATTCCATAGTTATGCCCGACCCCAACGAGCTTGACGTAATCGCAGTAAGCGAGCGCGCGCAGAGCACCGATTTCTTCCGCGAATGGTCCGAGCAGTTCTCAATGCATCTGCCCTCGATTATGGAAAACG
>CAZUTB010000457.1:0-2089 GCA_964622905.1 uncultured Oscillospiraceae bacterium
CTTATCGAGGCTTCGTCCAGCGCGGAATATGTATACGATAAGGTCAAGGATCTGGAAAATGATATAGATGAGGCGGGCGGGCAATACGTTGTTGACCATCTTGCGGACATATATAGTTATGCGAGCAGCTTTGTGAGCGAGGCAAAGTTCGATAAGGCGGCGGATATGTTTTCATGGGTAGCGGCCGCGGAGTATGAAGATAGCGCGGCTATGGAGGCGGCCTGCAATGAAGCGGCGGCAGCAACCACCAACAAGGCCGTGGTGGCGGCGCTTAGAAGCGTTGCGCACAACGACGGCGTGAAAAAAGCCATGATGCGTCCGGAATATTTTGAAGTGTTCTTGCTTGGGAAGTGGCTCAAGGGGAGCACGCAGGTGATGTATTTCGAGCCGGACGGCGATGTTTATCATCTCACGTTCGATAAGGACTATATCAAGAAGCCCACGAGCGACGAATATTACAATGTCCGCAGCGACGGCTCGGGCGAGTTTTACACCTGCAAGCAGCAAGGCGAAAACAAACAGGATTGGTTTAAAGTGACTATATTGGACGGCACGCATATAAACGTGTATGTATATAAAACAGATAAAACCTACGAATTAAAGAGGAAATAGAGGGAGGACAAAGTTATGAACATGCAGCAATGCCCAAACGGCCATTTTTATGACCAGTCAAAGACACCTACTTGCCCCTATTGCTCGGGCGCGAGCGATTCTTCCGGGTGGAATCCGGCGAATGCTTCCGTGGGCAGAACTGCGCCGATGATGCAGCAAAGCGGCGGCTTCGATTCCTCCATAGGCCGTACTATGCCTGTGGGCGCGATTGATGACGACAGGCGCACCGAGGCGGTGATACGCAAGAACATCGGCATAGACCCGGTGGTAGGCTGGTTCGTGTGCATAATGGGCGCGGACAAGGGGCGCGATTATCACATACACGATGGCAACAACGCAATAGGCCGGGGCGACAAGATGGATATAAGCATACAGGGCGATTCCACCATATCCCGCGATGATACGGCTACTGTTAGCTATATTGGCAAGAGCAAGCAATATTTCCTCACGACGGGCAAGGGCCGCAACATAATGCTCGTTAACGACGCGCCGCTCCTGCCCTCGCAGACGAGAGAGCTTAAAACGCGCGATATACTCGCCTTTGGCGAAACCAAGCTTATGTTCATACCCTTCTGCGGAGAGGAGTTTGATTGGGAGTGAGGCTTATTAAGACGGGCTATACCCATCACATAGGCTATCGCTCTTATCAGCAGGATTCCTTTGGCATATCGCCGCAAGACGAGCCCAAGGGAGTGCTCGCCTTAGTTGCCGACGGTATGGGCGGGCTTGCGGGCGGTGAGCTTATCTCCGCGCTTGTCACGGCCACTGTACTGCGCTCCTTTTTTGCCGCAAGCGACGCGGCTTCCGGCAGGGAGATCCTTCTAAACGCGCTCAGCGCGGCTTCCGCCCGTGTGAACGATCTGTTGGCGGAGCCGGGGCGGAGCGATGGCGGGAGTACGCTTGTGGCGGTGCTCATAAGGGACGCGGGCTTTGATTTTATCTCGGTTGGCGATTCTAGGATATGCCTTTTGCGTGCGGGCGCGACCGCGCTTGAGACGATAAACTCGCCGCATGTGTATGCCGTGGAGCTTGACGAAATGGCGGCACGCGGCGAAATAAGCCAAGAGCAGGCGCTTCAAGACAGGCAGCGCGCGGCGCTGACAAGCTATATAGGCATGGGCGAAATAAAAAAAATAAGCGCGAGCGACACTGAGCTGCCGCTAAATTCGGGCGATACCATACTTCTAATGTCCGACGGGGTGTTCAACACCGTTTCTAATGACGAGCTGGTTAGGATAATTCGCTCAGGAGAACCGCAGCAGGCGGCAAAAACGCTTGAGATGGCGGTGCTTGCGCACGATAATAAGCATCAGGATAATTTTACCGCTGTAATAATTGAAATTGGGGAAGGCAGGTAACATATATGAAAAAACTCAAGAGGTTATTTTCCATCGCACTTATTATAATGCTTGTGCTCGCGCTTGCTCCGGTGGCGGCGCAGGCGGCAGCGAGTCCCTTCTCGGCATTGTCTACCATC
>CAZUTB010000458.1:0-2082 GCA_964622905.1 uncultured Oscillospiraceae bacterium
GCCGAACAAGGAAATGATGCAAACTCGGCGCAAGCCTGCTTGCGCCGAAAGCGAAAGCTTGTCAAAAACCGTTGAAATTTGCGCCGCTTCAAGGTATAATGTATTTCGCGGGTGTTTCATGCCCGCTTGTCGTGCTGTTGGGCATAAGCCCGATGACCGGCAACTCCGCGTAACGACCTGACGGATATGCTTTTGCCTGTTGTTTTCATTCCGTCGCTGACAGCGCGGCTTTCCGCCGCCAGAGTACGGGGGTTAAAGATGTATCAAATCATCGTTGTCACGATGAATCCGGAGATTCTTTCGACTTATGAAAAGATAACCGACTGGAGTGATATGGGGCTTTTGACCCCTGTGTATCTCCGGACGGTTTCCGAAGCGAAGGCTTACCTCAAGGCGCATAAGGTTGACGCTATCAGCTACCGCCTTGAGGACAGCCAGAGCGAGGAGCTGCATACCTTCCTTGACGAGAATTTCCCCGCAATGCCTATCTTCCATGCGTCCGCGCGTGAGGAGAGGCTTCGCGAGGTGCTTCGCGAGGCAAAAACTATTCTCAACCGCCTGCACGCCGATTTTTCGGATGAGACCTACAGCGAGGACGAGATTATGTATATGCTTCGCCGCGAGTTTATATCCGCACTGATGGAGGGCAAGGTTCAAAAGCCGCTTGAGGTGCGCTCGCGCATGAAAATGCTGCGCTGCAAGGCGGATATAGAAAACAGCGTTTTCCTTGTGGATATGGAGATTCCTGCGGGAGATCTCTTCCTTTCCGACCGCTGGCGCTACGGCGAGGAGCGCCTTGAGGTTGCGCTTAACAATTTCTTCGGCAAGGAGAGCGAAAATATCATATACTATCTCTCAATGCCGAGCGCAAAAACCCTGCGTCTGCTCGCAATGCCGAGGGCAGAGGCTAGGAACGCGGATACCTCCGTTACGGCGGTTGTTTCGCGCCATGTAAACGATTCTATTGATAAAATGAGAGATATGCTTGAGCTTGAGGTACGCGTAGTCGGCGTTGAGGCTCTTCCGAACCTTATGTCGCTTGCCATCGAGGGAGAGAACACAATAAAGGAGGACGCTTAAATGGGATTTTTGAAGAAGATGGTTCTTGGTCAGTGCATTGACGTTATCGAGTGGAAGGACGATTCCAAGGATACGATGGTATACCGCTTCGGCGACGGCTCCAAGGAAATCATGATGGGCGCTCAGCTCACCGTAAGGGAGAGCCAGGCGGCAATCTTCGTCAATGAAGGGCAGATTGCTGATGTGTTCATGCCCGGGCGCTACGAGCTTACCACGCAGAATATGCCTATCATGACCGCTCTGCGCAGCTGGAAGTTCGGCTTCAACTCGCCCTTCAAGAGCGAGGTTTACTTCGTAAATACCCGCCAGTTCATGGATATGAAGTGGGGAACCACCAATCCCGTGATGATGCGCGATGCTGATTTCGGAATTATTCGCCTTCGCGCCTTCGGCATTTACGCCTTCCGCGTAGCCGACCCGAAGCTTTTTCTCAAGGAAGCGTTCGGAACCAGCAAGCTGTACACCACCTCGGATGTAGAGGGTCAGATTAAGCGCGTTGCGGTTTCCGCCCTTTCGGATGCTATCGCCGAGTGCAAGATTCCCGCGCTTGACCTTGCCTCCAACTATGACGAGCTTGGCGAGCTTGCGATTCAGCGCATCACCCCGAAGATTCAGCCCATCGGGCTTGCGATTACCTCCTTTACCGTTGAGAATATTTCCCTGCCCGAGGAAGTCGAGAAGGCTATGGATCGCCGCACCTCCATGGGCGTAGTGGGCGACCTTAACAAGTACACCCAGTTCCAGGCGGCTGAAAGTATGCGCGACGCCGCCAACAATCCTGCCGGAGGCATGGCGGGAATGGGCGTCGGAATGGGCGCAGGCATGGTTATGAACAGCGTGATGCAGAACAGCATGAACGCGCAGGCTCAGCCCGCAAAGCCCGCGGCAGGCGGCTTCTGCCCCTCCTGCGGCGCTCAGGCTGCAGCCGGAGCAAAGTTCTGCCCCTCCTGCGGCGCTAAGATTGGCGCTTCCGGAAAAACCTGCTCGGGCTGCGGCGCGAGC
>CAZUTB010000459.1:0-2074 GCA_964622905.1 uncultured Oscillospiraceae bacterium
CTATAGCATAATGTGCGGGGAAAAACAAGTCCCCGTCCGACGGTCACGCCCTTCCCGCCTCGGCTGCCTGCTCCGCAGGCTCGGAAGCGTCGTTAAGATAGAGAAGCACGGTTACCTCGAAGAGATTGTCCTCAGAGGAAATGTCGATGGTACCGTTATATTTTGCTGCGGCGCGTCTTACGCTGTCAAGTCCTAAGCCGTGGGAATCGGAATCGGGCTTGGTTGAAAGGTATGTTCTGCCGTACGGTCTCAACTCGCCCTTGTATGGGTTGCGGACGGTTATGTGAAGCAGTCCCTTTGAATAGCGCATATCCACCTCTACGCAGCGCTCGGCATCCTCAAGGGTGCTTACGGCACGGAGCGAGTTATCGAGCAGATTGCCCAGAATAACGGCGGCGTCAAAGGAGGAAAACTCCATCCCCGACGGCACCGCAATGGTTTTCTTCAGCGTTGCGCCCATATGCGACGCTTCCTGCTCCTTGAAGCTTATCACGCTGTCAATGGCGGGATTGCCGGTATCGTTACAGCTTTCGGAGGTGCGGAACACATCCGTGACCTGCTCTATATGTTTTCTTGCCGCGGAAACATCGTCGCTTTCAAGGGAGGAGTATATCGAGGTAAGATGGTTTTTCATATCGTGGCGGAGCGTTCTTGTGGCATTCAGCGACGATTCCATAAGCTCAAGCTGCTTTTCGTAGTATGCGTTCTGCCTGAGGATGAGCGCGCGCTGCGCTTCCTCGCTGACATACCTCGAAACCCTGTCGTAGAGGCAGAAAACGGTGAAATTGATGAGCATGACGAGCACCACATCCAGAACAAGCTCAGGCTGGGAGATGTCGGTGCTGCCGAACACGGTCATAAGGAGGACAAGCAGCGAAACGGGTACGACAAGGAGGCTTATCCAGTAGCTTATCGGTATCCTGTCGCCGCGTCTTATATTGACAAAGGCATTTGCAAGAGCGGACAGCGCAAAATACAGGATGTTGATTAGTATAAGTCCGAAGATATCGCTGTAATTGTTCTTTTCGGCAAGAGGGAAGTGGATATAGTTTGTCAGCGCAACTACCGAAAGCTCGCAGCAGAACATGGCAAGATACACTATAAAGGTGACAAGGATTTTCTTGCGCATGGAGGAAACATAACAGCAGCAGATAAGAAAGATGGCTATTATGTTTGCGGCGAGAGTGAGGACGGGTATGGAAAAGAAGATGAAGAGAAAGGATATGGTTACATAGTAAAGCACTCCCGCGGCAATCCTGAATTTAAGCGATATGGCAGGCTCATCAAAGAAGGCTCTTACAAAGTTAAAGAGCGCATATGTACCGAGAAGCTGAACGACAAGGTACATCACATCAAAAAATGTCAGGCTCATCTTATCCCCTCCAGACCGAACAGCTTCACCGTTTCGCGGACATCCTTGCGGCGCGGTCGGCTGACGGGCAGCGTTGAGCCGTCGGACATGACAAACTCGTCAAAGCGGATGTTCCTTACCTGGTCAGAGTTTACAAGGTAGGAGCGGTGAATGGGTATGAACCGCGCATTTTCAAGCTGGGACACTATCTTGTCAAGGGTGCTGTAACAGACATCCTCGCCGTTTACCGTGACTATCCTGACCTCGTGGTTGAGACACTCAAAGTAGACAATATCCTTTATCGCAATACGCAGCTGCTCGCGTCCTTTTGTGTATACAAAAGCCTTGTCCACCTCGCGCATGAGCTTCATAGCTAAGCTTACCGCCTCCGCGACGCGTTCCTTTTCAACGGGCTTTTCTATAAACAGCATCGGCTGGACATCGAACAGCTGGCGGTCGTAGCAGTCCTTACCCGAAACATATACTATCTTTGTGATATGGTCGCTCAGCTCTCTGCGGATATATCTGCCAAGCTCGACGCCGTTCATTCCGGGCATTTCGATATCAAGAAAGATAAGGTCGCAGGAATTTTCCCTGAGATATAAAGAGAGGGTATCAGCGGAGGTGAACACGGAAATATCCATCTCGCCGCCTGCGCGGCAGTCGTCGTCGCATATGACAATCCGCATATTCACTGCTCCTTTCATAAATATAGGTATATTA
>CAZUTB010000460.1:0-2073 GCA_964622905.1 uncultured Oscillospiraceae bacterium
GCGCTCCCCGAGATATGGATTTTTCCATTAACGTGCAGGATGAAGCAAAAAACGAATTCACTTATACCGCCAATCTGACTGCCGCCTATATAGGCGTGGAGTCGGGGCAAAACAATACAACTGAAAATGTGAACGCCATCGACAGCATCGAATCGATCGGCATGGAGATCGGCAACAAGGTGAGCGACGCTCTTACGGTTGCGCTGGTCGTTTTAGCGGTGCTTTGTCTGCTTTCCGCCGCGGCGCTGATTACACTGACGATCATGGAAAAGAAAAGGAAAGAGGAAACAGCGCGCAGAAAGGCGTATCAGGCGAAGCGGATGCGCTCGCAGGCGCGTGCGCAGGCCGAAACGGAAGCTGGCGAATACGAGCAGCACGAGGGTATGCAGCAGCCCAACTATTACGGAAACGGATATGACGCGCAGCAGACCTACACCATTCCAAGACAAAGCCCGGGCGCTTATCCGCGGCAAAACGGGGGCGCTTATTCGCAGCGCGCGTCTGACCCCAGAACGGTTCAAGACCCATATGCCACAAGTAACGGGGATACGCAGCGATTCTATCCGCCTAGAAACGATCAATAATATGCGAAGAATACTAGCCGTGTGCCTTGCGGCATTCGCGCTGCTGCTTTACGGATGCAGCGGCGCGCCCTCACCAGTGACGGACATTGCGGGATCGCTTGACGCGCAAAGCGCCGCCGCCACGGAAGGAGCAAAGTCGCAGGACATAGAATTGAATTATGAAATACGCGATGTAACGGTTTTCTACCCGGAGGGAAGCAGCGAAGCAACGGCAGAATATGCCTTGTATTACGCGCTTCCGGTGTTTTCGGGCGAAGGCGCCGAAAATGCAAATGCTGCCCTCTCCTTATGGGAAAAGGAGCTGCTTGAACGTGTGAGCGTCGATCGGCTTCCCTATGCCGACCGCGCCGAAAACGAGGAAACGCCGTTCACGCGGGTTGAAGCAAAGGTCACAAGCGCGGGCGTTTATACGAACGTGTTATTCAGCGAGCAGGCCGGCTATGGCGCGGAGACGGAAACAAGCCGGAGCGCGATCGTACTGAACGACAAGGGCGAAGAAATGAGCCTGTATGCACTAAGCGATCTCTATACGCCCGAGCAGATCGTGTCTCAGCAGGTCTATAATTATATTGACGCGAAAGATCCCGCGCGCACGGAATTTTATGGTGATCTGGCTCTAGACGATATTGAGCTGGCGCTGGATCTGTATAATGGCTTCTATCTGGAGAAGGAAGCGTATGTGCTTCTATTTCAGCGCGGCGTATTGGCGGACGAGTCCATGGGCGTAGTGGAGATCAAAGTGCCGTTCTCATCGCTGTATCCGGACTTTGTAGGCGAAACAATAACGGCGGAGGATTATGCGCGTCTTCAGCCTGTGCTAAAGCGGCTTGCCCGCGCGTGCGCGGCGGAAAATCACAGCTTTGACGAAATGCCGGACGCGCTGATTGCGACTTTGTTTATGGGCTTGACCTATGAGGCTCAAGAGCCTGAGCTTGGCGTGATTCGTGTTCCCAAGGCGGAATACGAAAACACCGCAGCAGCATACTTTTTAAGTTGGCCGCAGGATTTGAGCGCGGGCGACGGGACGGTGCTTGCGGATGGTGAATACAGAATTCCCGCTGTAGCTGTGGCACAGTACGGACTGCGCCTTGACGAAAGCCAAATGCAGGATGATGAGCTGCTATTGCGCGGCGTATTGCTTTACGGCGTGCCGGGCGCTGCGGATTGGGGAGAGCTTACCCCCGTTACGCTGCGCCTGCAAAAGAGTGATAAGGCGGCGGCTGGCTATTTCCTCACGGGGTTTTCTTATGCGTGATTATGAGTTGTTTTCGCTCTATAATGCCGGTATGTATCTGCGCTTGGGCAAGATGAATCTGTTAGTCGATGCTCTGGAGGAGGGTTATCCGCCCTACGAAGCCTCTGATTGGGAGATGTTATCTCTGAATGCGGACGCGCTTCTTTTCACGCATAAGCATCCGGATCATTTTTGCGCCCGCATGGTCTTTGCGTATTTGCAGGAGCATCCTCTCTGCCGCGTATATGGCGGCAG
>CAZUTB010000461.1:0-2067 GCA_964622905.1 uncultured Oscillospiraceae bacterium
GCGCCGTGCATCTTACAACCTCTGACAGACGACGGTTACGATACCGCGTACCTTGTCCGCTTCGGTTCCGGCGGTCACCTTAGCATTGACAACATCTCCAGCGGCCAGCACCATGCGAGCCTTGTTAGCCACCGCAACGCCAGCGGCAAGGTGAGATACCGTACCGTTAGCCGCGCAAGCTATAGCCGTGCTGATTGCGTCAGTACCCTTGTATACCGTTACGGCTCCATTCGTCTCGGTAGCCTGTCCGGTAACGATAACATCAATAATACGCATAGCAAAAGGCGCGATAAAAACCGGAACCGCCGCGGCGTTGAATGGGCCAGCGCTTTTATCAAGCGTATAGGCTACGACGTTTCCGCCCATGCCTTCCTGTATCTTCTGGAAAGCCGATACCCTCTCAAGCTCGGGGTTAGACCTATCTATTCTTTTCGCTTCTACAGCTGTTAGCATATCCATGTTTCCCTCCTTGGGAATAGGGCAGGCCGTTAAGCCCGCCCTATGTTACTTTTTATTAGCCAAGTATCATTGCAACGTGTTCCGGCTGGACAACCTTGAAACCGTAGGCAAGGTGCATTTCCCAAACAATCTGGCCGTACTGTGCAATCTCAACCATCAAATAGGTATGGCCGAACTTGTCGGATACCAGCATGGTCTTGATAGCCGGGTTGGCAGGCATGAGCGGAGGGCGCATAATACCGACAACCGCCGAACGCTCAAACGCGAGCGAAGGAGTGTAATCAGCGGTGAATGTGAGCGCCTGAGCGGTCGCCGTTGCTCCGATGAGTCCAGGGCGATTGATGAGCAATTCTCCGGCACCAGTCAGCGCGGTCGATACAACATAGTATTCACCGGCTCGATCAGCAACAGAGAACACATCACCGGCATTGATCGGAGCGGATCCAGTTTTTATGGTAAGCGCTACAGCATTCGCGGTTTCGCCTCCGTCTGTAACATAATTCGCAGCGGAGCCAGAGTCGTGGAGCGCGATACCAGCAGAGTCACGGAGCTGGAAACCAAACTGATTCTTATAGATACCAGCGCGGCGCTCCTCATCGGAGCCAGCGGCATAAGCCTGCTGGTAAATGCCGAGCTTCTGGAGCTTTGCGGCTGCGGCGGAATTGATTACCAACTGCGGGTCGGCAAAAGGTGCGCCGTTATCGCGCAATATCTTCTTAACATCCACAATAAGGTCAAGGTCAGTAGCGAATGGCGTAGTGCCAGCCGTACCGACAGCGCGGGAAGCGCCTACCTTGATTGCGTTGGCAGCGTCGGCCTCGGCAAGGTTACGCAGGGAGCGCATGGACTGCTCAGCCCACTGGCGCACCCATTCCTGATAGTTCCCGCCGTTTTCCAAAGAGCGAATTTGCTCTCCAGTCAGTACCATTGGTTTGGTTTTCTTGGACTTAGTAATAAGTACGGATACCGCGCCTGCGGTCTGGTCATCGCCAGCAGGAAGCACGTTAGACGCCGCGAAGTCATCGGTAGCCTGCACAGGTGCATAAGGAACCTTTACGGAATCGCCCTTAGCGACGCCCTTGTCATCCCACGTTGTATTGATTGCGTCCAGTATGCCAGCGGGTTCGGCGCTTACATTCTGCGCGGCGCTAAAAAGCGTAGGCGCAAGTGCGGTTAGAGTAGTAGCCATGTTATATCTCCTTAATCAGTTACAGCCCCACCGGATGCCATATACTCGGCACGCTCGCGTGGGGTCAGTTTGTTAAAATCCGCAAGCTGGATAATCTTCTGGTCTTTGCCCGCCTGCGGCCTTGGTTGAGCGCCTATTTTCTTCAAGGCTTCCTCAACCGCTTTCTGTTTATCTGCTTCATGGATTTCGTTCAGCTTTGCAAAGTATGCGCGGATTCCATCGGCTCCGCTAGTGATTTCCTCGGCCTTGCTTGAACCATAAAGACGGATAGCGCCTTCAAGTTCATCGTCAATCTTGGCATTCATTTTAGCTTTGTCTCGAATAAAACTTAACCGTTCAGCATCTCGCTCTTGTCGGAGCTGCTCTATCTGCTGTTCCACGGTCAAGGCTTTACCCTCAACGGCTTTCTTTTCACCGAG
>CAZUTB010000462.1:0-2064 GCA_964622905.1 uncultured Oscillospiraceae bacterium
CTCGCTTGAGGCAAAGGTTATCTCAATGCTTAAGGTTGAGCAGCTTTCCTTTGACGAGCTTATTGATAAAACGGGTGCTTCCGTGCCCTCTCTGTCGGTTCTGCTGATGGAGCTTGAGCTGAGAAACGTTATACAGAAAAATGCCGGACGGATTTACGCCCTGCTGTAAGGATGGTTAATGAATGGCTAATAATAACACCAAGCTTATCATCGTTGAGTCGCCCGCGAAGGCGAGAACCGTTGAACGCTTTCTCGGCAAGGGCTATAAGGTCGAGGCGTCGCAGGGGCATATTCGCGATTTGCCGAAATCCCAGCTCGGGGTTGACGTTGAGAACGATTTTGCGATGAAGTATATCACGATTCGCGGGCGCGGCGAGATTCTTGCTAGGATTCGCAAGGAAGCCAAGAACGCCTCGAAAGTGTATCTCGCAACCGACCCTGACCGCGAGGGAGAGGCTATTTCGTGGCATCTTGCGGAAATACTGGGCATCGATCCCAAGTCAAGCTGCCGTATAGAGTTCCATGAGGTCACGAGCAAGGCGGTCAAAAACGCTATAAAATCCGCCCGCGCCGTGGATATGGACAGGGTTGACGCGCAGCAGGCGCGCAGGGCGCTTGACCGCCTTGTGGGCTATCAGATAAGCCCGCTATTGTGGGTCAAGGTGCGCAAGGGCCTTTCCGCGGGGCGCGTTCAGAGCGTTGCAACCGCTATGGTGGTGCGGCGCGAGCAGGAAATAGACGCGTTCATTCCCGAGGAATTCTGGGATGTTCACGGCGCTGCTCAGCTGCCCTCGCAGAAGGGCAAAAAGCTCACCGCGCAGATAACGCTTTCCGCAATAGACGGCAAAAAGTGCGAGCTTGGCAGCGAGGCGGAGGCAAACAAAGCGGTAAAGCGCATGGAAAGCGCCGATTTCAAGGTAAGCTCGGTCAAGAGCGGCGAAAAGCATAAGAATCCCGCGCCTCCCTTCACCACCTCCTCGCTCCAGCAGGAGGCAAGCAGAAAGCTCAATTTCACCACCCTGCGCACAATGCAGGTGGTTCAGCAGCTTTACGAGGGCATCGACCTTAAAAAGGAAGGCACTCAGGGTCTTGTTACCTATATAAGAACCGACTCCGTAAGAGTTTCCGAGGAGGCGGTCAGCGCGGCGCGCACGCTTATTCCGGAGCGCTTCGGCGTGGAATACCTGCCTGAAAAGCCGAATGAATACAAGGGAAGGCAGAACGCGCAGGACGCGCACGAGGCTATCCGCCCCACCGATGTAAACAGGACGCCGGACAGCGTAAAGGAAAGCCTTTCGCGCGAGCAGTATATGCTCTACCGCCTTATCTACAATCGCTTTATTTCAAGCCAGATGACCCCCGCAAAGTACCAGACCATCAGCATGGAGCTTTCCGGAAACGGAGTCACCGCCCGCTACTACGGCGAGCATAAGTCGTTTCAGGGCTTCACCGTTATATACGAGGAGGACAGCGACGACGAGGCGGGAGTAAAGGATACCCAGCTTCCGCAGCTCTCCGTTGGCGATAAGGTCGCGGTTTCGGGCGTTGAGGGAATCCAGCATTTCACTCAGCCGCCTGCCCGCTATACCGAGGCAAGCCTTGTAAGGGCGCTTGAGGAAAAGGGCATCGGACGCCCTAGCACCTACGCGCCCACTATAACCACAATCCTCGCAAGGGGCTATGTTGCGCGCGAGAAGAAGCGCCTTTTCCCCACGGAGCTTGGAAAGACGACCACCGCGCTCATGGAGCAGTATTTCGCAAAGATTGTCGATACGGACTTTACCGCCGAAATGGAAAGCGACCTTGATAAGGTTGCGGACGGAAGCATGGATTGGAAGGAAGTGCTTCGCGTATTCTATCCGCCGTTTGAAAAGTGCCTCCACGCCGCCGAGGAGCAGATGGAGAAGATTGAGATTAAGGATGAGGAAAGCGACGTTATCTGCGACCAGTGCGGAGCGCGGATGGTCTATAAGCGCGGGCGCTTCGGCAAATTCCTTGCTTGCCCGAATTTCCCCGACTGCCGCAATACCAAGCCTATTCTCAAGTATATCGACGCGCCCTGCC
>CAZUTB010000463.1:0-2050 GCA_964622905.1 uncultured Oscillospiraceae bacterium
CGGGCTGAACGTAGATCTGGTTCCAACCAAAGCCCGCATGCAGATAGATCACATTTCGGCGGCGAACGGTTTTGACGCTGTCTACCTTTTCGAATTTCGTCGTCATGGAATCGCGGCTACCCGTAAGCAAACCCGTACCCATCATAGAGAGCGAGCCTCTCGCCGCACCGGCAAGCGCTGTAAGCGCGGCGAGTACCTGCGCTTTTTTGAATTGCTTTGCAAGCTGTGTATGCGTAACGCTCTTATCATCCATTTCGAATACCACACAGTAGCTTCCGCCTTGCATGGCAGCGTACACAGTGTAGCCTAAGCCAAGCAGCGCCGTCATCACGCCGACTCCCCCAGCAACAAATTTCACAAAAACCGTCGCGGCAGCTGCAAAGCCATCCTCTCCCAACAGCAGAAAAAACATAAACAGCGCCATACCAAGGACAATGAAGGTGAATATCTTCCAGCAGGTTATAAATATCGCGGGATTTTTCCACAGGCTCAGCTCGTAATACCAATGGTAATTTCCGTCCGCGTCGGGAGAAAAGCCTGTGCTGTTGGTCGTCTGCTGCAGCGCCGCGGGATTCATTTCCCTTCCGCAGCTTTCACAAAAGCGCGCCTCGTCTTTGTTTTCTGCACCGCAGTATCCGCAAAATCGTTTCATTGTTTTCACCCTTCCTAAGTTAGTCCTTGAAGCGTTTCAAGAGTTGCTCCCGCGTCGTGAAAAAATGCTCTTTTCCGTTTTGCAAAGCTATGTGTATCTCGTAGTCCGGCAGCTTGTCGTCGAAGTCGCAATAGATATAGAACGGCTCATCGCCATATCGCGCCACCTCCGCGCCTGACTTCATCATATCGCCCTGATGATCTATCTCGTTGATCCAAACGTCCGTACTCTCGTAACGGGGCACGAACAACACAAGCGCGTCGCCTCCAAGGTCGCACGCTTCAAAGGACGTGAGCGTTTCAGCGCTGATTCCAGCCAACGCTTCGGCTTCAAAGGTGTCGCGTAGTTCATTCAGCCTGTCGCCCTCTCCGGCATATACAAGCAGATACTGCTGGCCGAAATCAAAGGAGAAGTCAAAAAACGGCGCGTATTTCGTGAAGGTCAGCGTTAGGTCGTTCGGTACCGGATAATATGTGCCTTCCTTCGAAAGCCTACTGGTGGAACAGCTCGACACCGTAAAGGCGCGGGCTTTTGAGTCATAGGCAAGCGCATAGTTGCGTTGAATAGTTTTATCCTCCGTCCACAGCACCGCGCCAGCCTTTCCGGCGGAGCGCATCGGCACCTCCATATCGGCAAAAACAAGGGCGGGCGGCGACGCCTCGGCTGCAAGGGACATCCGAATAGCTGCTTCGATCTCCCCGTTATTCGGCATCGGCGCGCAGCCAAAGGCAAGACATGAGAAAAGCAGAAACGATATGGCGCATATTAACTTTTTCACGTACGTATCTTTCATTTCATCTTTCAGTCGTTATTGAATATCGCAGCAAAAGAGCACAACTTCATAATTAAGTTTCCGGCACTTCGAACAGTGCCTCGTCGGCGGGGGATGTCATCTCGAGTATCTCCATTGAGGTGGTTTCCTCGTTCACGGTGGTTATCAGCATCACGAGTTCGCCCTCGGGGCTTAGCACAAACATGATATTGTACTTTATACCTTGATAGTCAAAAGTGTATGCTTCCGCAATATAGCCCGTATCAAGCGTCGTTGCCGCCACGAAGGAAAAATCCGCGCCGCAATACGGCTGCGCTTCGGCCGCCGCATCCTCCGCACTAAGTTCCTTGATAGCGCCGGTTCCATCGTTAATCTGCCATGCCGCGCCGTCGATCGCCACGATGCGGTTGCTCTGTGTGCCGTCCTCCGACATGAGCTTACGGCAGAACATGCCGTTCTTTGCCGCGGTTATCATCCTATACGGTTCGTCCTTATATACAACGGAACGAGTAAACTGGTAATCCCCGCTTTCAAACATTTCGACATAGGGTGCGGAGAGCAGCGCTTTCTCTCCGTCTGTGGGCGCAGCCGCAACATCTGCAGCCGCAATATTCGGCGCGGTTTCC
>CAZUTB010000464.1:0-2045 GCA_964622905.1 uncultured Oscillospiraceae bacterium
CCCAGGATGCCGCAGGCGGCGCGCAGTGTCTGCTCTCAGCAGCGCCTCAAGCTGTTTAACCCCCTTAGCCGGACTCATATTTCCGATTACGGCAATCTTTATTCTTTCGCCCTGCCTTGGGTATCTGCAATTCACCCTTCCGTATACGTCCAAATCCCGCCCGTGTTCAATTATCCTTACGCGCTCCGCCAGCTCGGGATAAACCTCGGCAAAGGTGTTTTTTACCGAGCTGTCCGGCGCGCAGAGCATATCAAAAAGCGGAAGATACTCGTGCATTGCCATGCGCCAGCCGCTCACATAATTGTGTATTTTGTTCTTCGGAAGCTTAACCCATTCCTTTGAAACAACGCAGGTACAGTCCTCCCTGCATTTGCCGCCGCAGAAGACCATATTGCTGTCCGTGAGCATAAAATCGGGACAGAGCGTGTAAAAATCGTGCAGAACATAGATGCAGGGAATACCCAGCTGCCTGCAAAGCTTAACAAGGTCAAAGGTTTCGCCCAGAAGATGGCTCATGTTCACCGCGTCTATTTTGTGGCGCAGCAAAAGCCCCTCATATATTCTGCGAAGGTCGGCTCTTTCAAATGTCAGATTGGTGAGCGGGCTTTCAAGCGCTATCGTTTCAATCGGAATTGTGAAATCCCTTCCGATATAGCTGAAACAGAGCGATTTCATATCGCCCGCAAGCATATAGCAGTCGTACTTTCCGCTGAGCGCGCGCATCATATCCAGCCTGTTGTTCACACTTCCGCCCGCGCCCGCGTGCATTGCGACCAAGAGGCGCTTCTTGGGCGCTTCCTCGCATACGGGGTTGTGCTTGATGTATTCCTGCACCGCTGCTTCCGTTTCCGAAATCGCGCTTTGCCACTCCTTGCCGTGAAAGCAGCTTGCAATCTGCTGCTTATAGCTCGGGTGAAGCTCCGCAAGCAGCGCTTTTCCGTTTTCTAAAAGCGTCGTCTTTTCCTCGCCGAAGGAAAGCGCCTCCGCGTGATATACAAGCGTCCCGAAATCCGCGGCGTTCGTAAAGCCCATCTCAATTGCTCGCTGGCAGAAATCGTTCTCCTCGCCGTAGCCGCGCCCGAAAACCTTCTCGTTGAATAAGCCCACGCTCTCTATCGCTTTTCTTTTGATGAAAATGCAGTAGCCGTGCCCTGTAGGAACTGTAAGCAATTTACTTTTGTGCAGCTTGCTTACCGCCTCCGCGTATATGGGGAAATCCTGCCTGCTTATCTGATTTTCGCCAAAAAGCGTGAAGGGCCCCGCGCTTGTGGAAAGCGGGGTTGCCGTTGCAATATCCTCAGCGGAGGCTGCCGCCGCGCATAAGGAATACAGCCAGCCGCTTGCAACAAGCGTGTCGCTGTTAAGAAGCACAACATCACCATGTGTTAGGCGCATTCCCTCGTTTACGGTCTTGACGAAGCCGAGGTTCTCGCTGTGCTTTATCAGCGTCATCCTGCCGCCGGAGCGCTCCGCAATTTCCTCAAGCGCCGCATTCATTCCGTCCTCCGGAGGGCAGTCGGCAATAACCGTAACGCGCAGGGGAAAGGAGGAGTCGCTCAGCACGGATTTAATGCAATCTGCGGTTTCGCTTATGCCCCTGTAAACGGGAATGATTACGTCAATTCCGCTTTCCCTCATGCGCGCAAGCTCGCGCTTTGCCGCGCTTTCCTCTTCCTTAGCCGCGCCGCTCGTCTCTATCAGCTCGTCAAACCATTTATCGCTGCTCAAGTTTTCACCCACCCAATTAAATTGTTCCCAATAATAACGCATCAGCCGCCGTTTTCTCTGCATCCTTCTCTGAATAGAGCCTTCGGCGCTTTGCTATTGCTATAATAGCATTTAAATGCAGAATAATACAGAGCTTACGCCGCTTTGCAGCTATCTTGCGACGCGTTTGTAAGCTGTCATATAGATTCTTACGCAAAAAGCCGCCGTACATTGGCTGTACAGCGGCGACGTGCATAACCTATAACCACTGAAACTAACTTTAGGGGATGTAAAGAAGGGTCTCCCTTCTTTTGTAATCCGCAGCTGTCAGCTTTGCC
>CAZUTB010000465.1:0-2027 GCA_964622905.1 uncultured Oscillospiraceae bacterium
ACGTATTCTGCCGACCTTGCCGCGCTGATATGCGATATGCTTTGCGGCGATAAATATGGGCTTTATCACGCGACAAACGAGGGTTTCTTTTCTTGGGCAGAATTTGCGAAAAAAATACTTGAAATGAACGGCATTCCCGATATAATTAAGCCTGTCGCCTCCGACAGCTATCCCGCCGCCGCAAAGCGCCCGCTTAACTCGCGCCTTTCCAAGAAAAGCCTTGATATGGCTGGCTTTAAGCGGCTTCCGAGTTTAGATGACGCGCTCGGGCGATATTTCACGGAGCTTCGGGCTGCAAACCTTATTTGATTACTTTTGATGAAACGGTGATTTGATGAATTTGGCTTCGCTTCGCAAAACTCTTCTGCTTGTGCTTACCGCGCTTATATGGGGGCTTGCGTTCGTAGCGCAGAGCGTCGGCGCGGATTATGTGGGAACCTTCACCTTCCTTGCAATGCGCAGCTGGCTTGCCGCCGCTGCTCTTTTTGCGGTTGTTTTGGCGAGAAAGAGGCTTTCGCGCGGCGCTAAAGCCAATGAAAACAATAATTCGTATATAGATAGTGAAAGCGCTCCGCTGCTTTTGAGGACTCGCAAGGGCTGGCCTTTTGTCGGCGGAGCTGTCTGCGGCATTCTGCTCTGTGCTGCAAGCGCGGCGCAGCAGGCGGGCATTCCGCTCACCACAACGGCAAAGGCGGGCTTCATAACCGCAATGTACGTTGTTATCGTCCCGATTCTCGGCTTGTTCTTCGGCTCGCGCGCAAAGCTGAAAATCTGGATTTGCATGGGAATAAGCGTCATCGGTCTGTACCTCCTTTGCATGAAGGGCGGCTTCTCACTTCAAACGGGAGATTTGCTTGAGCTTCTCTGCGCGCTGCTGTTCGCCTTTCAAATTATGGCTATTGGCAAGGTTTCGCCGAAGGTTGACGGCTATAAGCTGAGCTGTATGCAGTTCACCGTCTGCGCGGCGCTGTCAACCGTATGTATGTTTATCTTTGAAACGCCGAGCGCTGAGGGAATAATCTCCGCCGCTCCGTCAATCCTATACGCGGGATTGCTTTCAAGCGCCGTCGGCTACTCCTTGCAGATTATTGCCCAAAAAGGGCTTGACCCGACTATTGCAAGCCTTGCAATGTGCCTTGAGAGCGTGTTCAGCGCGCTTGCCGGCTGGCTGCTGCTCGGGCAGTCGCTCAGCGCAAGGGAGCTTATCGGCTGCGCTCTGATGTTTGCGGCAATCATATTCTCTCAGCTTCCGGAAAAAAGCGCTAGACAAGCGGAACCTGCGCCCGAAAACCCGTCAGTAACAAAGTAAAACAATCAGCAGCCGGACAAATCCGACAATTCGCCGGATACTGTTGTTTATCTCTGCTCTCCCTGAAAGCCTTACAGCGCTTGCAAAATACGGTGCATATTGTTTGACATAAAAAGCATATTATGCTATGATTAGCCACAAGGAACCAATGGCGCTAAGACGCCGATTATAACAAAATGCCATATATAGGAGCTGTATAGATGGATAACACTATGCTGATAGTCGATGACAGCAAAATGAACCGTGAAGTGCTGAGGCTCCAGTTCATGGATTCTTTTGACATCATCGAGGCAGTGGACGGCGCTGACGCGCTTAGAATAATAGAGGAGCGCGGACGAAGCATTGATATTGTGCTTCTGGATTTGATAATGCCGGAAATGGACGGCTTAGAGGTGCTTCGCCGCAGAGCCGATATGGAAGGCTTCAGAGAAATTCCGGTAGTCGTTATCACAGTGAGCAATGCCACCGAGGATCAGCTGCAGGCGTTCGAGCTTGGCGAAAGAGATTATATATGCAAGCCCTTTATTCCCGAAATGATTATGCCGCGCATAAGCATCGGTCTCAATTCCGCAATACGCAAAAGGAACGTGTACGAGAGCGCCGAAAGGCTCAGAATCAAGGCTGTAACGGACGAGATGACGGGGCTTTACAATAAGTCAACCACAGAGCAGCTGATGATGGGAATACTTGCGAGGGAAGCGGGAAAAAACCACGCCCT
>CAZUTB010000466.1:0-2020 GCA_964622905.1 uncultured Oscillospiraceae bacterium
CTACGCCGTCCAAGTCCATCAGATAGACATACTGCCTGACCAGCGCATTTTTGGGTTCCGTCAGGATGCGAATCAGCTCGCCCTCGTCCAACTGATCCAGCGTCACCACAATGGGCAGACGACCCACAAACTCCGGAATCAAACCGAACTTGATCAGATCCTCCGGACGCAGTTGGCGCAGGACCAAGTTTGCGTTTTCATCGTCTTTGCCCATTTTATCTAACATTGCGCTGTCCTCGCCCGCGAATATGTAAGCGTCCGCCTGATAATTATCGCCCTTCTCAAGGTCGCGCGTTATGAATATTTCGCTGGATTCATTGAAGTACGGAATCATGTTCCATGTCATATTGAGCCGCCTTACGCGCTGCGGCAGGAACAGGGTTGAGGTAGCGGGATTAGCCATCGTCACGTTTATGTGCGCAAGCTCGTAATTGTCGCTCAAAAGCGCCTCGTCCCTCGGCAGCTGCTCGTTCAGAATCTCGCGGCGCGTATTGAGATAGCGCAGGCTTGTAAACAGGTATCTGTGTCCGCCGAGGCTGTCGTTCCAGCCAAGCCCCGTATAGAACGCCTTTGAGGTTCCGCGCATCAGCGTCAGCTTCGGCGTTTCAACCATCATAACGGGGTTGTCGCTAAGCTGGGCCTTTCCGCCGAGCCGTCCCTCAAGCGGCATATAGCCCTCCGTCTGGAGCGAGAAAACATTGCGCTCCTTTGAGAAAAGCAGGGTATCCTCGATGTAGGTTCTTATGTCCTCGGCGGTGTCCTTGAGCGCCTGATTGCTCGCTCCGTTTTTTGGTATTACAAGGAACGCCAGCGCGGTTATCGCAAGGGCCACGGGCAGAATATGCCGCATAGGCGTTTCGTCATGCGCGGAGCGCGAGTAGAGTATGAGCAGCGCGGGAACAGCGGGCAGGGTATACGGAAGGAAAGCGTGGCTTCCCGAAAACCACAGCGCAAGGTATATTGCCGAGAGGAAAATCACAGTCGGGTATACTCCGAGACCCTTATCGCAGTAGAAGAACGCTATGAGCGTTACGATTATCGAAAGAAGAATTATGAAATCCGAGCCGAAAAGCAGCAGCGCGGTGTTATTGCCGGAAACGAACATACGCGCCGCTTCAAATACGGAGATTGCCGCCTTGACAAGCACTGTCCGCGAGAAGAACAGGTTTGCAATTATCTCATACGCCGCAACCGCCGCAAAGGGAATGAACTTATAGCGCTTTAGCAGCGCGGAGGCAAGCAATAAAAGCAAAGTCACGGCGCAGGCAAGCGCGGATACGGTGAGCGGCGGCGCAATCGGCAGGCTTACCGAAACAGGCCACATTACGCCAAGGGAAAGAAGCAGCGTAAGAAACGCGCGTGAAAGCACTGCGCCGCTGCCGCCTCGGCTCGTCAGCTTTGTCATTGAGCTTTGGCACCTTCTTCCTTAGGGACTGCGGGCGTAACATAGCATACCTGAACTCTGCCCATTTGCAGCCTGCTTACATATTTTATAAGCTTCGGGTCATCCTGCCTCTGCGTAACGAAGTAAAGCCGGACGGTAGGACCCATTCGGCGAATGCGCTGGAGCAATTCGACTATTCTTCCGGAGAGGCGGGAGGTTATGACTATCGTTGCGCCCGTCCTGCGCAGATTGCGTATTTCCATTGTTAAAAGGCTTTCTATGTTCTCCGGCGAGCGGAAATCCATAGCAGCAAGCTCCTTGCGCAGGTATTGAAGGCTCATCCCCTCCGCGCTGCGGTAGTCTATGTTCTTTCCGCCCGCAAGCAGGGGCATTCTGACGGGATGGTCAGCCTTTTCATGCCGCAGAGCCGAGGCGTACGCGGTTTCACAGATTGCGTCCTGAAAGTACATATTCAGCTCCGGGTTCTGGCAGCCGGGCGAGGCTGGGTCTACAAGCACAAGCGCCTCGGGCTGGTCAGGCTCTTCAAAGCGCCTAACGTACAGCTCGCGGCGGCGCGCGGTAATCTTCCAGTGTATCTTTTTCAGGCTATCGCCCGTTTTGTATTCGCGAACGTCG
>CAZUTB010000467.1:0-2016 GCA_964622905.1 uncultured Oscillospiraceae bacterium
CTGAAAATTAATCCGCCGAGGATGCCGACCGCCATTACCGCTAAGATTATGCCGAACACCGGATAGAGCTTGCCTATCAATTTGTCAATCGGCAGAAGCGTTGCCAGAATATAGTAGAGCAGAATAACGATTATCCAAAAGGTTGTGTCCAGCGTTTGCGGAGTCAGCCTTGCCAGCAGCGCCGCAGGGCTGGTGACAAACACCGTTCCCACCAACACAAGCAGCACTACGGAGAACACGCGCATTGCCCACTTGACGCCGTTTCCCATGAATATACCCGAAAGCTCCGCGATTGACGCGCCCTTATAGCGGCTTGATATCATGCCCGACATATAGTCATGCACCGCGCCGCCGAGTATTGAGCCGAGGACAATCCACAGAAACACCACAGGACCAAACACCGCGCCCATGAGAGCGCCGAATATCGGACCCGTGCCGGCAATGTTCAACAGCTGTATCAGAAACGCCCGCCAAGTCTTCATTGGCACGCAGTCAACGCCGTCATTAACGGCAACAGCCGGAGTCTGCCTGTCGTCCGGACCAAACACCGCTGCGGTAAGCTTGCCGTAGAGCGCGTAGCCTACTATAAGCACGGCAAAAGAGAGCAGCAACGAAATCATTTGTGTACCTCCATTTTTGCAGCCTATGAATTGCTTAAGCCCACAGGCACAGCTCTTAGTTCTCTGCACCGCAGCAGCTTAGGGCGGCGCCGCGTAAGGCTTAAGCCGCCCGCAGCCGAAGCCCTCTGCACTAATCTATTTGCGCCTTAGGCCAGCAGCATATTCCCACATCCAGCGCCACCGGCATTTTCAAGTGAAAATCCGCGTATTGACAGTACCAGCACGACGCCTCCCCCTTCAGCGCGCCTGAGCGCGGCGTAAAGGCGGGACAGCGCTGCATAGGCCATACGCTTCCGCCAACGCGCGGCTTTTTGAGCGGGCAGTCGCTTACACGGCGGCGATCCTTATCTGTCATCATCGCTCATCCCCAATCGAACGGTCGGTTTCGGGCGTCACGGCATGGTGCCTCTACATGACTGCGATGAAACGGTTAACTCCGTTTTCATATCGGTAATCTATACGCTTAGCCATTTTCTTGAGTATTATTATGCCCGGTTCTGTGCTTATTGTCAAGCCGTCGGATTGCATCGGATTAAAGGCGCGCCCCTCAGCCGAATATTCTATACGCATTTCGCCGCTTGCTTCGCCGTACTCGATTTCAATCTCGATGGATGGGCTATCGCCTTTAGAATAGCATCCCTCAAGCAGCGCAAAAACCATTTCCTCCGCAACCAGCTGCAATCGGTTGGACATGGGGCCTTCCACTCCGTACTTTTCGCAGAAGCGAATTATTCCGCCCTGCAATTGCATTAAGTCGAAGCCGCGTTCGGCGACATGGAACGAGAAGGTTTTGAGCTTGCGGATGAACGCCTGCGTGCGCTTCCCCTGCGGATTGTCAAACAGCTCTTTAGGCGAGCCCTGCTCATAGATGCCTTTTTCAGCGAAGAACAGAACGCGATCGGACACATCCCTTGCGAACGCCATTTCATGGGTGACAATCAGCATAGTCATGCCCCTTTTCGCAAGCTGACGAATAGTAGCCAGCACCTCGCCGACCATCGTGGGATCCAACGCGCTTGTCGGCTCGTCAAAGAGCATTACCTTCGGGTTCATCATCAGGCAGCGGGCGATAGCTATGCGCTGCTTTTGCCCGCCGGAAAGCACTGCGGGGAAGGCGTGCGCCTTGCCTGTCAGGCTGACCGTTTCAAGAAGCTCCATCGCGCGCTTTTCAGCGTCCTTCCTCGGCATACGAAGAAGCCTAACGGGAGCCAAGCACAGATTATCCATCACATCCATATGGGTAAACAAATTGAAGTTTTGATAAACCATGCCCATCTTGCGGCGAATTGCGTCCACATCCGCGCCCTTTTTGGTGATTTCGTCGCCGTCTATGGTTATCACGCCCGCATCGGGCTTTTCGAGCAATTCCAGAGAGCGCAGAAAAACAGATTTCCCG
>CAZUTB010000468.1:0-2015 GCA_964622905.1 uncultured Oscillospiraceae bacterium
AACGCTGGTATGCATATACTTAAGCGGCAGCTCTATAAGCACCGTCGGGATTCCATCGCGGGCAAACTGGAGATTATCGCTGTCCGTATAGGTATCCGCGCCCGAAACGCCGCGCGAAACCTCGATATGCAGTTTATCCGCCGTTTCGATAACCCTGTCGTAAAGCTTTTTATGAATAAGCGGCGCTTTGGTAAGGCAGAGCTTGCAGAGCGGATAAGTGGAGTCCGGCGGCGCTCCGTTTACCGGTCCATGCGTTACGTCTATTCCGATTGCCATATCGGGATTCAGGCGGTACGCGGCGGTTTCCGCGCCCTTTGAGCCGACCTCCTCCTGCGTGGAGGCGGTGAAATATACGCTCGCCTCTGTTCTGCGCTTTGAAAGAATCTCGGCGCACTCAAGCATCATCCCGACGCAGGCGCGGTCGTCCATCGTTTTCGAGGAAAGGCAGCCGCTTCCGAGCTTGGTAAGCACAGGCTCGAAGGTTACCTCCGCGCCTATCCTTATTTCTTTCTCCGCGCTCTCCTTATCAAGCCCTACGTCAACGTAAAGCTCATCAAGCGTGTAGTTGCGCTTCCTCTCGTCCTCGCTGAGAAGATGCGGAGCTTTAGCGCCGACAACGCCGAAAAGCGCCTTGTTTTCGCCCCTTACGATTACGCGCGAGGCGGGAAGCACGCGCGGGTCTACCCCGCCGGACTTCCACAGCCGAAGCGAGCCGTCGTCCTCAATCTTGCTTACTACCATTCCGATTTCGTCCATATGCGCGGAAATCATGATTCTCGCGCCGCCCTCAGCGCCCTTATGGACGGCGACCATATTATACATATCGTCGATTTCCGCCTCATCGGTAAAGGGCAGGAAGCAGTTTTTCACATACTCAGCTACGTTTTTCTCGCGCCCGCTAAGGCCGCTTATCGCCGTAACCTCCCGCAGAAACTTTTCGGTATCCAAACATACGCCCCCTAATCACGCAGATAAATTCAATATGAAGTATAGCACAAGGCGAGAGAAAAGAAAATCCGAAACAGGGCTTTGCTTTAGCGGCGCGGATGCGGTATAATCAAAACAAACAAAGCGGAATACGCAAGGAGGACATATGCACGATATTTACCTGTACGGCTCAATACTTACAACGGATTCCTTCATACTTCAAGGCGATTTTCCCGCGCCAAACGCCTACGCGGAGATAATCGAGCATCACAAGCAGATAGGCGGCGAAACCGGAATAGCCTGCGCGATACTGAGCGAATACGGCGTTTCCGTCAAGGCGGACGGCTACCACCTCGGCACGGTTACCGCAAAGCCGATATTCGATTATTTCAAAGGCCGCGCGGTTGACCTTTCGTCAATGACGGTGCGGGACGATTTCGAGGGGCTTTACGACAACGTGTTCATCGACAGAAAGAACAACACGCGCAACTGCTTCGGGCAGTTCGGAACGCTGGTTCAGCGGATGAACAACCCCTACAATATGCCGATAGAGGACGATATAAAGAACGCTAAATGCGTTGGGCTTGACCCGTTCAACTCGGACGCGGCGCTTCTTGGGGCGCAGTACGCGGTAAAGCACGGGGTTCCATTTGCAGTAATTGACAGCGCATATGACAGCTATCTTGCGAACAACTGCGCGGTTGCCGCCATATCGGACGAGTTCCTTTCGGGCGCATACCCGGGCAGGGACGCGGACGAGCTGATGCGGGAATACATGAAGCGCGGCGACGGGCTGTACATATTCACCTACGGCGCTCATACCGTGGTTTACGGAAGGAAGGGCGTTATAAAGCGCACAGAGCCTTATAAGATAAAGGCGCTGTCAACCCTCGGCGCCGGCGATTCCTTCAAGGCGGGAACAATCTACGGCTTGTACAAGGGAATGGACGACGACGAGCTTGTCCGCTTTGCCTGCGCAACGGCGGGAGTTGCCTGCATGGGCTATCCTCTGCCCGAGAATCTTCCGACCTTGGAGAAGGTGCAGGCGCTGATTAATACAAGGAAATAACCTATATAGTAAGCAGCAA
>CAZUTB010000469.1:0-2007 GCA_964622905.1 uncultured Oscillospiraceae bacterium
CCGATAAAAACCATTATAACTGGAATTATAGGTCTTGGCAAGCCGCGAGCGCTTTTGCCGTCAGCCTATGTGTATACCGCTCATAACCTCGGCTGCGCTTCCGCGTATAACAAGGGTCGCCTTTTCATCTGCGGGCGTTTTTTCCCTGTTGATTACTACAATATCCCTGCCGTTGTAGCAGCTTATGAAGCTTGCGGCAGGCTCGACCGAAAGCGAGGTTCCCGCTATTATCAATAGGTCTGCGTCCGCTATTGCGCGCTTAGCGCCGCGCATAACGTATTCGTCCAGCTTTTCGCCGTAAAGCACTACCTCGGGCTTTATTACACCGGAGCATTCGCAGCGCGGGATTCCCTTTGCGCTTAGAATAGCATCCATGCCGTAGCGCTTCCCGCACTTGACGCACACGTTTTCATTTACGTTTCCGTGCAGTTCAAAAACCCTTTTGCTTCCCGCCGCCCTGTGCAGTCCGTCTATATTCTGCGTTATTATCCCGCTGAGCTTGCCCGCGCGCTCAATTTCGCAAAGCTTTATGTGCGCGTTATTGGGCTTGGCGGCAGGGTAGAGCAGGTGCGAGCGATAGTAATCGAAGAATTCCTCGGGATAAAGGCAGAAGAAGAGAGAGCTGAGAATCGTTTCGGGCGAGTATTTACCGCTTTCCTTGTTAATCAGCCCCTCGGCGCTCCTGAAATCGGGTATTCCGCTTTCTGTTGAAACTCCCGCTCCGCCGAAAAAGGCTATCCTTTGCGCTCTGTCAATAAGCGCTTGCAGGCTTATTTCCCGCTTCTTTTCGTGCCGCCTTGCAAAACTTTCGGCGCTCATACCTTTTCCGCGATATATCTTTTAATATCGGTCTTCTCCACATATTCGCCCTTGAGCATTGTAAGCACCTTAAAATGGCAGCTGTCCATATGCGCAATGCGGTTTTCCTCGCCGTTCCAGATTTCATTTAGGTACAGCGCGTCCGGCTCATCGCGGGAAACAAGGTACTCGTATTTTTCGCAGCCCTTTTCGGCGCGGGAAAGCTCCGCTATCCTGTTGTCGCTGAGCGCGCGTATAAACGCCTTGCGCATTCCGCGCTTCACCGAGTATTTCACAAAAAGTATGCTGTAATCGTTCATTTTTTATTACCTCCGATAACTGTTTAATGATATCCTGAGCGCATTCCCTTGTCAAATTGCTTTGTTTACTTTGCGTGCCTTCGGCTGTATAATCAGTTATCGAAATACAAAGGAGCAGGCGGAAATGAGAATGGATTTAGGGGCGGCAAGGTGCGGGCTTATGTGCTGCGTCTGTTCGGAGAATACCTCATGCGATGGCTGCGAAAGCGGTCAGTGCAAGGATAAGGATTGGTGCGTAAACCGCAAATGCAGCATGGAAAAGGGGCTGCGCGGCTGCTGGGAATGCGAAGGTCTTGACTCCTGCAAGGGCAATATGCTGGATAAACCGCGTATTCGCGCCTTCTGTGAGTATATGAGGAAGCACGGCGAGGATAAGCTTAAGGAGAGGCTTTGCGAAAACGAGCGAAACGGGCTGAAATATCATTATGAGGGTCAGCTTATCGGCGATTATGATAAGGGGACAAGCACCGAGGAGATATTCGCGATAATCGACGGCGCAAAAGCGGATTAACGTAGCTTACCGGCGCATTTGCCGTTGCTTATTCGCTTTTGCTGTGTTACAATAGCGTCAAGAAGCAGATACAACAATAACAAGTGGGGGTATTCAAATGAGGAAATTCATTTCATTTCTTATCGGCGCTCTCTTGGTTCTCGCCTGCGGCGCAGCTCTCGCCGATGCTGTTCCCGTAAAGCTTTCGGAGAATGGTATCGTCTGTGACGATAAGGGCGTTAGTGTGGACGGAAGCAAGGTTACGTTCATGCTCCCCGCCGAGTATGAGATAACCGGCTCGCTCAGCAACGGTCAGCTTGTCATAGACTGCGAGTTTGACGGCGAAGTGACGCTGATTCTGAGCAATGTTACTATTCATAACGAAACCGGCGCGGCAAT
>CAZUTB010000470.1:0-2004 GCA_964622905.1 uncultured Oscillospiraceae bacterium
ATGGAGACAGTGCGAGCACCTGGTTGATATAGGACTGGCAAAACATATAGCCATGTCCAATATGACTATCCCCAAGCTTGACGCGGTACTGCCCTTATGCCGGATAAAGCCGGCGGCTGTCGAAGCCGAGCTCCACCCCTGCTTCCAGCAGCCCGAGCTGTTCGATTATCTCGTCAAACGCGGCATACAGCCTATCGGCTTCTGCCCCGTCGGTTCGCCTTCGCGTCCCGAGCGCGACACCACGCCCGACGATGTCTCTGATATACAGTGTCCCGAGGTCGTGCAGGTCGCGAAGGCACATAATGTTCACCCCGCGATAATCTGCCTGAAATGGGCTGTGCAGCGCGGACAGACTCCCATACCCTTTTCCGTATCGGAAAGCCACTATGCGCAGAATCTGCGCTGCGTGACCGAGGATCCGCTCACGGAAGCCGAGATGGAGGTTTTGAAGAAGGCCGACCGTAACTGCCGACTGATAAAAGGGCAGGTATTCCTTTGGCCCGGAGCCACCGATTGGCGCGCGCTTTGGGATGAGGATGGCGTAATCACGAAATAAAGGAGAATCCATGCAAAGCGAACAGTTTTTCCGTTCCCTTATCAGCGCGCAGAAATCCGGCGACGCGCAAGGGATATGCAGCATTTGCAGCGCAAATGCCTATGTGATAGAAGCCGCGATGGAATTTGGACGCGACGGCAACAAGCCCGTGCTTGTTGAAGCCACCGCCAATCAGGTCAATCAATTCGGCGGCTATACCGGAATGCGCCCTTCCGATTTCATGAGCTATGCTTTGAAAATAGCGCAGAATGTCGGCCTGCCGCAGGATCAGCTCATTCTCGGAGGCGATCATCTCGGTCCGCTGACATGGAGCGGGGAAAAGGAAAGCACGGCTATGTCCAATGCCGAGGAGCTTGTCAAAGACTTTGTAAGCGCCGGTTTCCGCAAGATACATCTGGACGCCAGCATGCGCCTTGCCGACGATTCCACCGAGGAACGGCTCAGCGATGCGACCATTGCGCGCCGCGCAGCCCGTCTTTGCGCCGCCGCCGAGAAAGCCGCCGCGAACGGTGAAAGACCCGTTTATGTAATAGGAAGCGAAGTTCCCATTCCCGGTGGTGCGACCGAAAACGAGGACAGCCTGAGCGTGACCTCGCCCGCCGATATGAAAAACACTATCGAAGCCTTCAAAGCGGCATTTCATGAGATGAGTCTTGACGATGCCTTCTCACGCGTGATCGCAGTAGTAGTCCAGCCCGGCGTAGAGTTTGCCGACAATACCATCATCCGCTACGACGCGGAAAAGGCGAAGGCTCTAACGGCATATACGCGCTCCCTTCCGGATATAATACTCGAAGGACATTCCACCGATTATCAGCCGAAAAGCGCTCTTCTCGAAATGCGCAAAAGCGGTATTGCCATACTAAAGGTCGGTCCTGCGCTCACCTTCGCCTTCCGAGAGGCACTTTTTGCTCTGGAGGGCATGGAAAAAGCCCTTTATCCCTTCACCCCCGCAGGCGGATATTCCCATTTCTCGGGAGTACTTGAGCAAAAGCTGATGCTCGATGACAAATACTGGAAACGCTATTATCACGGCGGAGAGTCGGAGCAGGCCTTTGCGCGCAAATACAGCCTTTCCGACCGCTGCCGTTACTATCTTGAGGACGCCGATATCCAAGCCGCGATAGAACGGCTGGTATCTAATATCAACGCTAAACCGATACCCTTCGGTCTTCTAAGCCAGTTTTTCCCCGCCCAGAAAGAGGCCGTGCTTTCACTTGACGGCCCCCTTACGGCGCAGTGGCTTATTAAGGATCATATCAAGGATGTGATCCGCACCTATTATTAAGCTTTCTTCATGTGTTTTTTACTCCTTAAGCAAAAGGACGTCTGCGGGTTAAGACGTCCTTTTGCGTTTACAGACAAACTCCCGGCTGGTGCTCGCGAAGCTCCGGCAAAAGACGTCCAAGCTCCGTTTCGGAAAGCGCCGGTATGCGTACGCGCAGCTC
>CAZUTB010000471.1:0-2003 GCA_964622905.1 uncultured Oscillospiraceae bacterium
TAATAGGTGCAGTTATGCTCCTTTTGGGAAAGCCGATACTCTCGCTATTCATTTCCGCTCCGCAGGCGGAATATGACCTTGCGATGACCTACGCTTACGATTTCCTGTCGCTGATGAGCATTTGTCTGCCGATACTCTATATGCTTTACGTTTACCGCAGCGCGCTGCAGGGAATGGGCGACACGATGACGCCGATGCTCTCCGGAATCGTCGAGCTTGTAATGCGCGTTTCTGCCGCGATTATCCTCTCAAGGCTCATCGGCTATTACGGCACATTCTATGCGGAAATTGCCGCATGGCTTGGCGCAATGCTGCTCCAAGGGCTTGTACTCAGGAAACGCGAGAAAGCGCTATTCCGATAAAAAACCGCCGCATTCGCTGCTCCTGTCATAAAGAGCCTTAGCGATACGGCGGTTTTCCTTTTGCCTGTTATAAGCATCCGAGCGCTCCGGCGCTCTTGTTACGGGATTGAGTCCTTCCCATGTTACGCGCTTTTGCGAGTTCAGCTTCCGTTTCTCCCGCTTGGACAGCTTTTCAAAGCTTACAAAGCGCTGCTTTTCGCCTGTGTTTTTCATATGAATCTCTCCTTTCAGGCTATGCGATTATACATTGCAGCAGAGAAAAATGCAACGGAAAGTTTTGCATATATCGGGTTTGTTTTGCTGTTTTTTTGAGCTTAGGTGCGCCTTGGGCGCATTGTGTCATAGACAACAAAGGCTGTGCCGACAAGCATTACCGCGAGCGCGCAGAGGTATACCGAAGTCAGCTTTTCTCCGTTAATCATGAAGCCGAGGAAAGCGCCGATAAAGGGTGCGGCGGCATAATAAGCGCTTGTTTTCGCCGCTCCAAGCTCCCGCTGAGCACGGACATACATAAAAATGCTCAAGCCGTAGGAAACAAAGCCGAGCGCCATAACGGGAAGAATATAGCGAATCGCAGGAAAGCTTTCGCCGATGATGAATGCTGTGATAAGCGAGCCAAAGCCCGAGCAAAGCCCCTTGACGGTCACAATCTGATAGGTGCTTTTATCGGAAATCTTTCGTGTGCAGTTGTTCTCAAGCCCCCAGCAGACTGTTGCGAGCAGCACAAGCGCAGAGCCGCCCGAAAACCTGAGGCTGCCGTCGCCCTCAAACGAAAGCAGAGCGCTCGCGGCGGCGATAAGGAAAACCGCCGTCCAAAGCTTTGCGGACACGCGCTCACGAAACAACAAAAGGGCTATAAGCGTTGTTGCGACAATCTCAAAATTGCCGAGAAGCGAAGCGTTCGCCGCCGTTCCGTTCTTTATTCCCAGCATCAGAAATATCGGCGCAAGGATGTCCAAAATCACCATTCCCACTGTATAGGGAAGGTCGCTTTTCGTAAGGCGCGGGCTCCGCTCACTTTTGCGCCTGAAAACATACATTGCGCCGACTCCCGCGCCTGCCCCAATGTACAGAAACGCCGCCATGAAGACCGGAGCGACATTTATAAGAATGAGCTTTGAAAAAGGGATATTGACAGCATAAAAAACCGCGGCAGCAAGCGCAAGAAGCGCCGCCTTCGCCTTTGTGCCGCAGGTTTTCATTGTGCTTTCCTCCCGATTCATCACATAAGCAAGCTGCTGCTTGCTTATATAAACATACGCTTAATGAGCTTCTGCCTGAAATCCTCGCAGAAGTGAAGCACAAGCAGGAACGCGCCGCACACGCCGAAGCCGAGCATTACCCACTGCGACCAGTGCAGGGCAAGCGAAGCGCCAAGGTGCGAATTGATAAGAAGCTCCATCATAATCATCAAAAGCCCCGCGAGAAGCATGAAAATGCCCGCAATAAGCAAGGTGGATGTCGGGTGCTTTTGAGAAAAATACGCCGCGCCGACCGTCATTACCCCAAGCAGTGTGAGGACGGGGAAAAGCACGGGAATAAACCAATTCTGCTCAATCGTTCTTTCCAGAAGGAACACATAGAGAGTAACCGCCGCCCAATCGGCAATTACCTTGACGATTGCACCCGAAGCCCTTCGCT
>CAZUTB010000472.1:0-1998 GCA_964622905.1 uncultured Oscillospiraceae bacterium
CCGCCCCGAGGAGCGACTGAAAGTCGCTTCCTTGCAGCATTTTCTGCCCGTTCAACCGTAGGTTGAACAAGAAAATGATGAAAAATCGCCGCACGCCTTCCGTAGAAGACGTGCGGCGAAAGCGAAGCGAAGCGGAGCGTTCTTAAAGCTTTCCGGCTTCCGCCATAACTTCGGCGGCGAAATTATCTACGCGCTTTTCGATTCCCTCGCCGCGCTCGAAACGAGCAAAGCGGGTAATCTTTGCGCCGGCAGGAAGCAGCTCCTTAACAGCCTTATCGGGATCCTTTACGAAGGGCTGCTCAAGCAGGCAAACTTCCTTGTAGTACTTTTCGATTCTGCCGATAACCATCTTATCGACAATCTTCTCGGGCTTGCCCTCATTAAGAGCCTGAGCGCGGAGAATCTCCTTCTCCTTCTCAAGGTTCTCGGTGGGAACAACAGCCTTGTCAATGAACAGCGGGTTAGAGGCGGCGATGTGCATTGCGATATCGTGCAGCAGCACCTTATCGTCGCAGCCCTCAACCTCAAGCAGAACGCCAATCTTGCCCATCATGTGGATGTAAACTTCCTCGATTCCGTTATTGTCCTCATAGCGGACAAAGCGGCGAATGGAAATCTTTTCTCCGATGGAAACGGTAGCGTCGCTGACAAGGTCCTTAATGGTCTTGCTGTTGTCGGCAAAGAAGGGCTGATCCATCAGCTCGTTCTCGTCCTTAGGCGCAACCTTAGCGATATGCTCGGCGACGTTCTTGGCGAAGGAGCGGAAATTATCGGTGTTGGCAACGAAGTCGGTTTCGCAGTTAACCTCTACGAGAACGCCGACAGAGCCTTCAACGCAGGAGGCAACAACGCCCTCAGCGGCGATTCTTCCAGCCTTCTTAGCGGCGGCGGCAAGTCCCTTCTCGCGAAGGTACTCAATAGCCTTGTCCATATCGCCGTCCTCGGCGGTAAGAGCCTTCTTGCAATCCATCATACCGGCCTGGGTGCGCTCGCGCAGCTCCTTGACCATTGCGGCAGTAATGACCATTTATATCACCTCAATAAAGATAAAATCAGAATTATTCGGCAGCCTCGGGAGCGGTTTCCTCAGCGGGAGCTTCTTCGCCGCCCTGTTCGCCCTGCTTGCCCTCAAGGACAGCGTCGGCGAGCTTTCCGGCGATGAGCTTTACGGCGCGGATAGCGTCGTCGTTGCCGGGGATAACATAGTCGATTTCGTCAGGATCGCAGTTGGTGTCAACAATGCCGACAATCGGAATGCCCAGCTTGCGGGCTTCGGTAACGGCGATATGCTCCTTGCGGGGGTCAACAACGAACAGCGCGCCGGGCAGCTTCTTCATTTCGCGGATTCCGCCGAGGTTGGTGAGCAGCTTTTCGCGCTCAGCCTCAAGCTTGATAACTTCCTTCTTGGGAAGAAGCTCGAACTGGCCGCTCTCCTCCATCTTGTCGATGGCGTTAAGACGGTCTACGCGGGTGCGGATGGTGCGGAAGTTGGTGAGCATACCGCCCAGCCAGCGGCTGTTTACAAAGTACATATTGCAGCGCTTTGCTTCGCTCTCAACGCTCTCCTGCGCCTGCTTCTTGGTGCCGACGAAGAGAATGGTCTTGCCCTCCATAGCTACGTCGCGGACGAAAGCGTAAGCTTCGTCAACCTTTTTGACGGTCTTCTGAAGGTCGATGATGTAGATGCCGTTGCGCTCGGTGAAGATGTACGGAGCCATCTTAGGGTTCCAGCGACGGGTCTGATGACCGAAATGTACGCCCGCCTCGAGCAGTTGCTTCATGGAAATAACAGCCATGGTTACTACCTCCTTAATGTATCCTCCCCGCTCGCGTTTATTTCGGCGATGCCCGCAATGGGCACAGGAAGCCGACGCGCACGGGTGCGTGATCGGGAGTGAGAATAGCATAAACACAGGGAAAAATCAAGCTCTAAAACGAAAAAAGAAGGAGGAAAACGGCAATATTGCGCGCCTCGATGCCATGTCAGCGCCTGATTTC
>CAZUTB010000473.1:0-1997 GCA_964622905.1 uncultured Oscillospiraceae bacterium
TTTCCTGACCGTGAGGCTGAAAGCCGAACAAGGAAATGATGCAAACCGGAGCAAGTAAGCGTTGCTTACTTCCTCCGAAAGCGTAGCGTTTAAGAATTATAGTCATAGTACCGTTTTGCAGCGATATGCCCAAGGAGGAAATGCCCGCCGACAGTCATTGCAGCAAGCGCAATGCCGAAGATAAGCACAACGGTCATTCCCGCAACTCCGCCGTCAATGAGGAAGTAGGCGATGATTCCGAGGATTATTACGAGCGCCCAGCATAGGAGCATTCCGAACAGCGAGTTCATGTTCTGCTTGATTGCCTGAGCGAAGGTAGTCCACGAAAGCTGCGGGCGGATTACGTCAATCAGCACGTTCATGTAGGTGAAAACTACGCTGAGCAGCAAGGAGAGCGCAAGCGCGGGCAGAAGCAGGTCGCTGAGCGTAGGGGCGATAATGAGCATAATCGCGCCCGTAATCACAACCGACGGAACAGCTATCGAAAGCCCGAAAAGCATCTTGGAGCGCATAATCTGCCCAACCGAAAGCGGCATCATGCAGAACAAATCATGCGTTTTGCCCTCTCTGGAGATAATGGTTGAGGTGCCCGAATTTATTCCGCAGATGAAGCCGAAGAACGCCGTAATGATGAGGATAACGATTCCGGTATCAATTCCGCTGGAGCGAAGCGTATTCTCAATCATCGGAAGGAAGCCCTGAATCATCTCCTGCGTTCCCGAATCGACATTCTTTGAAAAGCCGATATAGAAGGCGACAATCATCAGGGGACCCATGATAAGCGTCATAAGGCTGTTGAGCGCATAGGTGGGAACGCGGAGAATCTCCTTCCACTCCCTGAGGAAAAGCGCGAATACAGGCGACTTCTCCCTATACTGCTTGGCATCCTTGCTGTACTTTTTCTTCGTAACCCTTCCGACGGAAAGATACGCAAGCGAAAGGCGCTGATACATTCCGCCGAAGACTATTCCGGTAAGGAACACGCACAGAGCGCTCACGCCGATAAAGAGAAGCATTTGCAGCACGCCCGAGCCGTTCATAAGGGTTATCCCGTTTGAAGCCCACAGGCAGGGCGGAAAAGCCGCGATTATGCCCTCAAGCGCGCCGCGCTGATTGCTGATGAGCGTCGTCATGAAATCCCCGTCCATCGCCGTAGGCAGCCATGATGAGAAGTTCATGCAGAGGTACATATAGCCAAGCAGGGCGAGGAAGCCGATAACGGTGGTCATTCCCTCGCGGCGCTTAAAGAAGGAGGAAACGCGAACCAGGAGCATTGCTACAAGGTTTACAACGCAGATGGGTATGCAGGGAAGGAAGAGAATAACCGGAACGAGCTTTACATAGAACAGCACGCCCAGCTTCATTCCGATTCCGTAAATGATGGCGGCAGGCAGCACTACCGCTGCTGCAAACCCAACCTCACCGAGGATTACCTGAACGAACTTGGAATAGAACAGCGAGCGCGAGGAAACCGGCAGCACAGCAAGCAGCTCCGCATCCTTGCCCATATACATAACCGAGGTAACGTAAAACAGGCTCGTAACGAGCGTTATCGCCATTGAGATAAGCACGGCGAAGGAGATAAGCAAATTCTCCGCCTGAAGGGTCTGCATTGCGGTAAACGCCGTTTGGTACAGCTCAATGAGCATGAACAGAATGCTTGCTCCCGCTATCAGGAACAGCACCGCCATTCCCAAAGCGCGGCGCGCCTGCTTTGAGCGCCCCTGATCCTTGGAGGGAATCAGCGAGCGCAGGCGGCAGCGCATCTGCATCTTAAACAGGGTCAAAAAATCACGCATGGGTTTCCACCCCTTCATCGTCCGTAAGCTCGAGGAACAGCTGCTCAAGGCTTGCGCCCTTTTCGCCGGAGCGAAGCTCGTCAAGCGTTCCCTCGGCAATAAGCTTGCCCTTGTTGATTATACCGATTCTGTCGCAGAGCTTTTCGGCTACGTCAAGAACGTGCGTTGAGAAGAACACGGTATTGCCCTTCTCGCAGT
>CAZUTB010000474.1:0-1993 GCA_964622905.1 uncultured Oscillospiraceae bacterium
GGATAGAGAATATTGCCCGTCATGAAGTCAGAAGCGGGGGCTGCGAGGAAAATCGCGGTGCCGACTATATCCTCGGGCATGCCCATCTTGCGCATGGGGTTTCCATCTCCCTGCTGCTTCAGGTAGGTCTCAACGTCGACGCCTGCATCCGCCGCGCGCTTCTCGAAGATCGAAACCATCATCGGTGTCGCCGTTATATTCGGGCCTATTGCGTTAACTGTAACGCCGAAGGGGCCGAACTCGGAGGCGAGCTGCTTTGTCAGCATATCTACAGCGCCCTTGGTTGCGCAGTAGCCTGCGTTGCCCGGGCCCTTCGTGGCGATCTTGCCGCGCACAGATGAGAGATTGATAATCTTGCCGTAGCCGTTCTCCTTGTAGTGGCGTCCGAAGTGCTTTTCGGTAATCTTAAAGATGGTTATGTTTGCGTCAAGCATCTGGCGGAAGGTTTCGATGTCGAAATCAAGCGCGTCCTGCTTTTTGTTAAAGCCCTGCGCGTTGACAAGAATATCAACTTTGCCGCCAAGCTTTTTCTTTGCGTCCTCAAGCAGGCATTCTACCTGAGCCTCGTTTGTAGCGTCGGCCATGCTGTAAAACACATCCACGCCCGCCGCTGCCTTGATCTCCTCCTGAGCTTTTTTGAGAGAATCCTCTTTGCGGCTGGATATGAGAACCTTAGCGCCCGCTTCGGCAAGTCCCTGGGCGATTGCCTGACCGAGTCCGCCCGCTCCGCCTACTACGACAGCGGATTTGCCGCTTAGATCAAAAAGTTTCATTACGGTAACTTCCTTCCAATTATTCAGATAATGATATTAGAGCAAAATGCTTTTACAGCAGCTCGATAATATCTGCAGTACCCATGCCGCCCGCTATGCAAAGCGTAGCGAGACCGTACCTTACTCCGCGGCGGCGCATTTCGTGCAGGAGCGTAACAAGTATTCGGCAGCCGGACGAGCCTACGGGATGACCCAGCGCTATCGCGCCGCCGTTTACGTTTACCTTCTCTTCGTCTATGCCAAGCTCGCGGATGCAGCCGCTTGACTGCGCCGCAAAGGCCTCGTTAAGCTCAAAAAGACCGATGTCGCCAATGGTCATTCCTGCCTTTTCGAGCGCCTTTTTTGTTGCAGGAACGGGGCCGAGTCCCATAATTCTGGGGTCTATACCCGCGTTTGCGTAGCTCACAAACCTCGCCAGCGGCTTAAGCCCAAGCTCCTTGGCCTTGTCAGCGGACATGATAAGCATCGCAGATGCTCCGTCGTTGCGGCCTGAGGAAGTGCCCGCTGTCACCGTTCCGTTCGCCTTGAAGGCAGGCTTCAGCTTTGCGAGCTTCTCAAGCGATGTCTCCCTCGGAAATTCGTCGGTATCAAAAACGATGGGCTCGCCCTTTTTCTGAGGAATTACAATAGGCACGATTTCGTCCTTAAAGCGGCCCTCGCGTATAGCGGCGGCGGCCTTTTGCTGGCTTTTAAGCGCGAAAGCCTCCTGCTCCTCTCTTGTGATACCCATCTTTTCTGCAACGTTTTCGGCTGTCATCCCCATATTAAAGCTGCCGTATATCTCCTGCGGCTGGCTCTGTGGCTGAACCTCGACCAGCGAGTCGAGAAGCTGAGTATTTCCTGTTCCAAGACCGAATCTGGCTCCGCGTATGTAGAAGGGCGCCGTGCTCATGCTCTCAGCGCCGCCTGCGATAACAACGTCGCAGTCACCGCTTCTCACGCTCATTACCGCGTTGTTTACGGCAGTGAGTGCCGAGGCGCACTGGCGCATTACCGTATAGGCCGGAACCTCCTCGGGTATGCCGCAGTAGAGTGCGGCAAGCCTCGCAATGTTCGGGTTGTCCGATGACTGGCGGCAGTGTCCCATGACCACCTCATCGATTTTTTTGGGGTATATGCCGCTTCTGTCGATGATGCCCTTAAGCACTGTTTTGGCAAGCTCAACCGCCGAAACGTCCTTGATTGTACCGCCAAGTGTTCCCACAGCTGTACGGCAGGCC
>CAZUTB010000475.1:0-1989 GCA_964622905.1 uncultured Oscillospiraceae bacterium
GCTTCGGCGTTCCCGCGCTGGTCAAGATAGAATACCTGTATCTAGCCCGCGCCGCAATAGATATGGACGTAAAGCGCGGCGATTTCAAGAGCAGGGAGGTTATTCTTGGCTGCCTTTCGGGGCTTGAGGAGCACGCTGAGTTTAAGGGAAAAGTTTATTCGGATACTCCCGATGAAAACGGAGTCATAGACGCTGTTCTGAGCCGCGCCGCGCTTGACGATATGAAGCTGGTTGTCGGCGACGAGATTACCTTAAAAAAGCTTAACGGGCGCGACGGAAACCCGATTCGCCTGCGGATTGTCGGCGTAGTTGAGCGTGCGGATTCTAGCGACCCGTATTGGGTTATTAGCCCCGATGATATGAAGTCCGAGGTTTTCATTTCGCCTGTCATCTTCAAGGATAATTTTCTTGCGGATACCTCGGCGGGAATGTCGCGCGGCGTGGGTGCGGAATGGTACACTCTGCTGGATTATACCGAGATAGACACCGATAAAATCGACCTTCTTTCCTCGGCAGTCGCGGAGCTTGAGACAACCGTCGGAACGGAAAAGAACGCGAATATAAAGGTAAATTATACAAAGACTCTCAGTGATTATACTGCGGTATCAAAGTCCATAAGCATTACGCTCATGGTAATTCAGGTTCCCGTTTTCGTTCTGCTTTTCGCCTTCATTCTTATGGTTTCAAAGCAGCTTATGCAGATGGAGCAGGGCGAGATTGCGGTGCTGAGAAGCCGCGGAGCGAGCAGGGGAGAGATATTCTCAATATACCTCATTCAGAGCGGAATCCTTGCCGCTGTCGGCTTCCTCATTGGTATGCCTACGGGCGTGTTCCTCTGCGTCGTTCTCGGCTCAACCGATTCCTTCCTCTCGTTCGTCGGCAGGATGGGAATGAGCGTCGGAATAAACGGAACTGCGCTTATCTACGGCGGAGCAGGCGCAATAATATCAATGCTCACAATGGTGCTTCCGTCCGTAAGCTATACGAAGAACACGATAGTCAATCACAAGCAGAAAAAACACGGAAAGCGCTCAGCACCGCTGTGGCAGAAGCTCTGCCTCGATATTGTCGCGATAGGCGTTTCGCTTACCTTCCTCGGCAACGCCATGCTCGATTCGATGAACGGGCAAAAGGCGCTCCTTGCGCAGAAGGTTGCCGAGGGCGAGCCGCTCGACCCGCTGCTCTTCCTCGCAAGCAGCCTGTTCATGCTGGGCGCTGGTCTTTTTGCGGTAAGGCTAATCCCCGTGCTGGTCTACGCGGTTTACCGCCCGTTCAAGAAGCTATGGAGTCCCGCCCTGTATGTTTCCTTCCTTCGCGTGCTTCGCGAGCGCGCAAGTCAGGGCGTCATCATCATTTTCCTTATTATGACTCTCGCTCTCGGCGTTTTCAATGCCAAGGCTGCGCGGACGATAAACAGCAATGCCGAGGAAAACCTGACATATACGATAGGCGCGGATATTGTCCTTTCCTAGAAATGGAAGGATAACAGCGGCGCGGTTGAGCAGCATACCGCCTCCGCCTTTGCTTACACCGAGCCTGACTTTACCCGCTATAAATCCATGCAGCACGTTGTAAGCGCCGCTAAGGTTTACAGGAACGATTCGCTTACCGCAAAGAGCAAGCAGGAAAAAGAGGAAACGCAGAATAACGGCTATTCTCAGGGCGATAACCGCAAAACCGTAGATGGCGTAACTCTTATGGCGATAAACACGCAGGACTTCGGAAACACGATAAATATGCAGCAGGGCTTGCTTCCCACGCATATCAACAATTATCTCAACGCCATGGCGCCCGATGTGCAGGCGCTCATAGTGTCCACCGGCTTCCGCGATGTTCTCGGGTATAAGATAGGCGATGTGCTTGAGTTCTATTATACGGATAAGGACTCAAACGAGTATAAAATGGACGGAATTATTTACGGCTTTGTTGATTACTGGCCCGGCTTTCTTCCGCGCAGCTATACCGTAGGCTCGGACGGAAAATACACCG
>CAZUTB010000476.1:0-1406 GCA_964622905.1 uncultured Oscillospiraceae bacterium
GGTTCCCATCGAGGGCTTGTATGTTCCGACCGCCTTAATAAGCCCTATTGAGCCGACCGAAATAAGGTCGTCCTGAGTATAGCCCGCAACAGAATACTTGCGGGCTATGTGGACAACGAGACGGAGATTATGCCGAATAAGCGTCTGCCTCGCCTCATCGCTTCCCGCAAGCATTTCGGCAAGCGCCTTTTCCTCCTCCTCAGGCGTAAGCTTTTGCGGAAACGCCGAGGATGACGAGAGATGACCGAAAAAAAACAGAATATCCGAAAACAAAAATCCCAGAAGCCATGAAAGCATAAAAATCCCTCCCGCAAAGCCTATGAGCGGGAGGGATGTCCATATTACGCCGGTTACAGATGGTTGCGGTTAGGACCTCTGAGCATATCGCCGCAGGAAAGCCTTGCGGGTATTCCGTCTATCAGAAGCTTAACGCCGTTCTGACCGCAGGTTTCTATTTTGTCGCCGCCGTCGCGCTTCATTGCGCCTAAGGTGAACGGATAAATCCCGTCCGGTGTAACGGCTTCTAGGCTGTCGCCCAAGGTCATTTTGCCCTTTAGGGTTACAAGCGCCGAGGAGGTTCCGCTTGCGGCATTATAGTCGGCTTCATCAACATAGGCGACATACTCCATGCTCTGCTCATAAGCGCCCGCGCCGCCCGCGGGAACACCCTTCATAAAAAAGCCGGTATCGTAATGCCGATGGCTTATCTTTTCTAGCTCCCGCCTGTAATACTCCTGCTTACTATCGTAGCTTCCGTCCGCCTTTTCATAATCGCGCATAGCCTCGCGATAGCAGCGCACTGCGCAGGCGGTGTAATACTCGCTTTTCATCCTGCCCTCAATCTTGAAGGAGTCTATTCCGCAGGAGTAAAGCTCGGGCAAATTGCCGATAAGGCAAAGGTCGTTTGCGGACATGAGGTACGAGCCGTTCTCATCCTCGCTTATATCAAACTCCGCTCCGCCCTTTTCCCTGATTATCGAATAAAGCCTTCTGCAGGGCTGCGCGCAGGCGCCCTGGTTGGCGCTTCTGCTTTCACCGCGAAGCGCGGCGCTCAGTATGCAGCGGCCCGAATACGCCATGCAGGACGCGCCGTGAATAAACGCCTCAAGCTCGACAGAGCTTTCAAGCTTTTCCCGAAGCGCCCTAATCTTGTCAAACGACAATTCTCGGGCAAGCACTATGCGCTTCGCTCCAAGCCCTGCGTACAGCTTAGCCGCGCGTGAATTGGTAACGTTTGCTTGAGTGCTTACATGGATTTCAAGCTCGGGAACGCGCTGCCTTATCTCAAGAATCGCGCCAATATCCGCAACTATTGCAGCATCAGCACCGATTTCCTTGGCAAGCCTTGCACTTTCGACTAGGGACGGAAGCTGCTCTTCCGTGGGATAGATATTGAGCGTCACATA
>CAZUTB010000476.1:1416-1983 GCA_964622905.1 uncultured Oscillospiraceae bacterium
ATACAGCCTTTTTCCGACAGCGTGGGCAAGCCTTACAGCCGCAAGCAATTCTTCTTCCGTAAAGTTTTTGGCTCCCGCTCTCATTCCGAAACTAGGCATTCCTAAGTAAACCGCATCCGCGCCGAAGCGCAGAGCCGCCTTCAGCTGGCTCATTCCGCCCGCAGGAGCAAGAAGCTCAATTCTGCTTTCTCTGCTCATTCGTTCACCCCGCGCGATTCATCGTACTGCTTCCAGAGCGGCGCATATTTTGCAACAGCCGCCTCATGCTCCTTGAGCGTCTTTGAGAAATAAAGCTCTCCGGTATTCGGGTCTGTTGAGCAGAAATACAGATAGTTCTCCGCTACGAAGGTTTCATCCGGATAAAGCGCCGCCTGAATCGCATCCGGAGATGGATTGCATATAGGTCCGAGCGGAAGCCCCGAATACAGGTAGGTATTATAGGGCGAGTCAAAAGCAAGGTCAGTTCCGGTAAGGGACATTCTGTTTACTCCGCTTGCGTACTTAACCGTTACGTCGCTCTGGAGCTTCATGTTCTTTTTGAGTCTGTTGTGGAACACGGCGGAAACC
>CAZUTB010000477.1:0-1980 GCA_964622905.1 uncultured Oscillospiraceae bacterium
AGCTGTCATGTACCCACTCGCTGTAAACGAACGGACCATTGGAAACAATGTTCTCGGGGTTCGTCCAAGCGGCGTCGAACTGCTCGATGATGTCCTGACGGACAGGAACGAGGGACGCGAAGGAGCAAAGGGAGAGGAAGTAAGGGGTGTTGGCGGCAAGGGTAATTTCAAGGGTCTTGTCGTCAATAGCCTTAATTCCAAGCTCGGTAGCAGGCAGAGTGCCCGCCTGAATCTCGCTTGCGTTCTTTACAACGCCGTCAAGGATGTAGCCGTAATCGGACGCGGTAGCGGGATCGGTTACGCGCTGCCAAGCGTATACGAAATCGGAAGCCTTGACCGGAACGCCGTCGGACCAGAGAATGCCGTCACGCAGGGTGAAGGTATAAACCAGACCGTCCTCGGATACGGTGTAGCTTGCAGCCTGACCGTAGGTGATGTCGCAGAGATAGACAGAATCGCTGCTGGAAGCGAGAGTGTCCAGCTTTGCATACTTCATCAGACCTTCAAAGGCGTGCTGAGTGTAGGTGGAGCCGTCAACGGAGCTGATGAGGCCCGGGTCAACGGTCTCAGGCTCGGAAGCAATACAGGCGGTCATATCAAGTCCGGCATCGTCTGCCAGAGCCAATACGGGAACGCACAGGCAAAGCGCGAGCACCAAGGCAAGAAGCTTCTTCATGGTGAAATCCTCCTTAAAAATCTATTTACAACGCCGATGGCGCGTAAACCAATGATAGCATGCCTTTAGAGCATATGGCAGGCGGCGTAATGCCCGGGCGAAACTTCCTTAAAGCAAGGCATTTCCTGCTTGCATTTCTCCGTAGCGTAGCGGCAGCGGGTATGGAAGCGGCAGCCGGACGGCGGATTAACAGGGCTTGGGATATCCCCCTCAAGCACAACCCTCGCCCTTGCGCGCGTCTTCTCGGGGTCGGGAAGCGGGACGGCGGAAAGCAGGGACTGCGGGTAGGGATGCACGGGATTCGAGCAAAGCTCATAGCTGTCCGCAAGCTCCACAAGGCAGCCGAGATACATAACGCCGATTCGCTTCGATATATGGCGTACAACCGATATATCATGCGCGATGAAGAGGTATGTAAGGTGGTTCTCCTCCTGCAAATCCTCAAGCATATTGACGACCTGCGACTGAATGGATACGTCAAGCGCCGATATAGGCTCATCGCAGACGATGAATTCCGGCTCAACCGCAAGCGCGCGCGCTATTCCGACTCTCTGCTGCTGACCGCCCGAAAACTCGTGCGGGAAACGGTTGGCGTGCTCGGTGTTAAGCCCAACCCTTGCAAGAAGCGCCTTTATCTTATCGGTGCGCTCGTTTCTGGAAAGATTGTGGTGATGAACGTCAAGCCCCTCGCCGACAATCTCGCCGACGGTCATTCTCGGGTCAAGCGACGCGGAAGGGTCCTGAAAGATAATCTGCATACGCTTGCGGTAAGGAAGCATCGGAAGGCTTATCTTCTTTTCGCTGTCGAAGATGGGCGTTCCGTCGTACACGATGGAGCCTGAGGTCGGCTCGTAAAGGCGCAGAATCGTTCTGCCCAAGGTCGTCTTTCCGCAGCCGGATTCACCTACAAGCCCCAGCGTTTCCCCCTTCATGATATCGAACGAAACGGACTCTACCGCCTGCACATACTGCTTCCTCATATACTTCCCGCGAATCGGGAAATACTTCTTGAGCTGCTTAATTTCAAGCAGCTTTTTCGCTTCTGTTTCAGCCATCAGTTCTCCGCCCCCTCTTTCTTAAGCTGCTCCTTCACCTTAAGCCAGCAGGCGCAGGAATGACCGCTGCCGTCATCGGTGACGGGCGGATGATTATTCAAACAAACCTTCATGCAGTACTTGCAGCGCGGTCCGAAGCTGCAGCCCTTCGGCGGGTCAAGCAGGTCAACGGGCGTTCCCTCAATGGGCACAAGGCGCTCCTTTTCCTTCATGTCAAGGCGCGGCATTGAGGCAAGCAGACCCTTTGTA